>NZ_JBFTLU010000500.1:0-3134 GCF_056396605.1 Pseudomonas sp. 05T35 | reverse complement strand
GGGTCAGGCAGGGTGTTACGATCAGCTGCCGTACAAATTGGCTTCCGTCGGCAGTGCGCTCCAGCGGGTCAGCGCGAAGACAGACCAGAGCATCCGGATCGGACGGGTGCTCGAGATAAATTTCAACCCGTGGATGTTGGCCGCCACTTCCGTGGTCAGTGCTACGTCGACCTCGCCCCTGGCTGCCGCTGCCGCGGCAGCGCTGGTGGAAAGTGCAAGGATCACGGAGTCGACCTCCAGGTCCTGAGGCAAGAGTTCCTTGATCAGGAGAAGCGGCGCGGGATGAGTGGCGACCGTCAGTTTTGCGGTGGTTAGCGGTCCCTTGCTCGCCAATCCGTACAGCGGCGTATCGAACACGAAGGTCGCCACCAGGCTTAACCGCGGGTCCATGTAGAAGTTATGAATCTGCGGGTAGGCATTGGCTACGATCATTACCCTTGGAACGTTCTCGTCCATGCTGGAGCGGGCATGCTCGTAAGAGTCGCTGAGATTGACCTGTACGCGTGAGCCTGGATATCGACGCCCAAACCAATCACTGAAAAAGCCGGCGGCTGCTTCACTGCTGGTCCCGCTGGGCCCCAGGGTATGAATCATCACATCGCGCCAATCGCCAACACCCAAATTCAAGAATTTACTGTCCATAGTCATGACTCTCCAGAGCGATCAATTGGATACCGGGCTCAACCAATGGGCGTATTTGCTATTCCGACCTCTTACCGTTTCCTGGTAGAGGCTCCTGATCGCAGCACTTGTTTCGCCTACCCCGCTCTCTTGCAGCACGTAGTGATCAATTTGCGTCACAGGTACGATCTCGACGCCGGTACCGGCCAGGAAGCACTCGTCGACTGAAAACAGTTCGGAAAACGAAATATCTCGCTCGACGACTTTCAATCCCAATTCTTCCCTGGCCAGGGTAATCACCGAATCGCGGGTAATGCCTTCAAGAATATGAGCGCTCAATGGCGGCGTGATAAGACAACCGTCTTTCACGATGAAGACATTGGAGGTCGTCGACTCGGCCAGATTGCCGTGCACGTTCAACATCAACGCATCGTCAAACCCATTGCGTTGCGCCGACTCCATGGCCAACGCCGAATTGGCATAACTGCCGGTGATTTTGGCCCGCGCGGGAAGCGAAACATCGGGAATACGCCGCCAACTCGAGATGGCGCAGCGAATACCGCCGGCAGGCATGTAGGCGCCCATGCCCAGGGTATTGATCACCAGGCCAGTGCTGACCCCCGAGAGCTTCACGCCAAAACCAACCCCAGGCAGCAGCGCTTTCTTGTAGGCCAGAGGCCGGATATAGCTCTCGGTCGAAGCCTCGTTACGTCGCAGTAAGTCGAGGATGATTGCCTTCATCTCGGCGCGACACGGCAGGCTTTCCAACTGCAGCAGCCTGGCAGAATTCTCCAGTCGCTTCAGGTGATCATCCAGCCTGAAGACATTCAATTCACCGTTACTGGCGACATAGGCACGAATGCCCTCGAAGACAGCGGTGCCGTAATTGAATGCCTGGGTCGTTACCGGTATCAGCGCTTCTGCAGCGGCGACAACCTGACCATCAAAGTACACCCATGGATGGGGCTTGCGCTGGGTAGCCGGGGTATTGCCGGGTACGTCAGTCATGATCAGGCCCTCCGCGCGGCAATGTTCAATGCCGTTTCACGCTCGTTATTGTCGCTACCGCTGCGCTTGTCGTGGAGCCTGGCGGCCTTCCAACTGACCATCGCCGCAGTGCCGGTAACCGCATCGGTGGGGCCAACGGTGAGGTGGACGCGAGCGCCGAGCCTGTCCGCCATGGAACTGGCAACAGCCTCCAGGTCGTTGTCGAACGCGGTGTTCTGCTGCAACTCCAACGTGACGCTCAGCTGATCTTCACCGCCCACGGTTTCCACCTGGATGTGGTAATCCAGACAACCTTTGAGGTGCTCGAATAGTGCAGCCTCAACGTCGTAGGCGCAGAGATTGTGGCCGTTGATGACCAGCGTATCCCTGACCCGACCGATAGGAATGATCTGCCAATGCCCCTTGCCCATCACCTGAGCCCTGACCATATCTCCGGTGCGATAACGAATCAGTGGTTTTTGCCCTTGGTAAAGATGGGTAATGACCAATTCACCGGTCATTTTGGCATTCACAGGATCCAGCACTTTCCCCGTCAGCGGGTTGACCACCTCATAGACCACGTTCAAGGGAACCGTGCAGAGATTGCCATCCTTGTCGCAGGCGGCCAGGATCGACGACTCTTGCGAGGCATACATGCAGTTGTACACCGCACTGCCCCACACATCGCCGATATTGCGCAGCAATGCAGGAGTGGTCAGTTCACCCAGGGTGAAAATCAGCTTTACGCCCAGATCCGAGGGGCTCTGGCCCTTTTTGATCAAATGCCTGGCCAGACTGATGGCGACTGCCGGTGTGCAGACCAGGGCCGTGATCTTCAGCTCCCTGATCAGCGTGACGGCACGATCCAACCCGACAACGGGCGATCGCGGCCACATTTTCACGACGGTGTGGCCAAGGCTGCGACAGACGTCTTCAAACGTATCGCCGGTCGAGTGCAACTCCGTAGGCCCCATCACGCCGACAATATGTTGCTGACCGTGGGCACGAAACAGCTCGCTGTAACGAAGGATCAGCGGCGTGTTATTGAATATCGAATCATGCTCGTTGCGCGGACAAGGTGTCGCCGCTCCGGTAGTACCTGTGGTTTCGTAGTAGATCCAGGCGTTCGTCAATGGCGCGGCCGCCATGCCATGACCTGCCTCGCGCAAATCGTTCTTGGTGGTGAACGGCAGTTTCCGGAACGCATTCCAGTCGAGTTCATCTATGGCACTACTGGATAAACCAGACAATCTATCCTGATAAAAAGGCGAATACGCCTTGACATAGCGGAGTATGTTTTTAATACGCCCAAGCTGAATATCATTCAACTCCCCGATGGAGATACCATCCTTCTCAAACACTGCATGTTGCTGATGAACTGTACGTGCCAACTCCAGAAGCTCAGGCTTGAATAAAGCGTACACTACAACCTCCTTGTCATTTGAACAGCGAAAGATTACCGGTCAACTTACTGATTGTTTTCTTCGGTCCGATCAAGCCGATGGCAACCAACTCTATGGCTGAAC
>NZ_JBFTLU010000499.1:0-3153 GCF_056396605.1 Pseudomonas sp. 05T35 | reverse complement strand
GGGTGGATGTTGTATGTGTCTATGCGGCTCATACGCCCAATCTGCTGGCTGCCTATATTCTACGAAAACTCCACGGTATTCCTTATTTTGTTTATATACCTGATCTGCCCTCTTATATGGATATGGGGATGAACAGATCTTTTTTTATGCGGCTCTTGAAAAAGCTGGATGCTCGTATTATTGATTTTCTTATTTCTGCGTCCTCTGGTGTTTTTGTTACAAGTCAGTACATGGTGAAAGATAGCGCCAAGTGGTCCGATAAAGCGTACTTGGTGCTTGAAGGTATTTCCAGTTCTGCTGCGCTGGCTGTAAGCAGTGATGTGTCGCAGGGAATGCACAAGAAGTTTATTTTTTATGCGGGCGGGTTGAATAAAGCTTATGGAATAGTTGAGCTGGTTGAGGGTTTTATAAAGGCCGGTGTTGACTATGAGTTGTGGTTGTGTGGGCGCGGTGAGCTGGAGTCGTATCTTTCTGAAGCCTCTGCTCGGCATCCATCGGTGAAGTACTTGGGTTTCTTGAGTGTCTCGGAAGTTGAGAGGATACAGGCCAGTGCTTCGTGCTTGATTTTAAGTAGGAGTCCAGAGTTGCTTTACACGCGCTACTCATTCCCTTCTAAATTGCTTGAATATATGGTTAGTGGCGTACCTGTTCTCACTACGCGACTCGGTGGGATCCCTGATGAGTACTACGAATTTTTGAGTGTTATAGAGGATGCTTCCTCTGATGGTATCAGCGCCGCTTTGAAGGCATTTTGTGCAGCTGATCAACAATTTTTGTTGAATAAGGCGGCTTGTGGTAAGATTTGGGTTTCGGAAAATAAGTCTAGCTTTGCCGTCGGACGAAAAATCGTAGATTTTATGGAGGAACATAATTGACTATTTTTAGTGGTAAGAAACTGTTGATCACCGGCGGGACTGGTTCTTTCGGAAACGCCGTACTTAAGCGTTTCCTGGATACTGATATAGCTGAGATTCGTATATTCAGTCGTGATGAAAAGAAGCAGGATGACATGCGTAAGCACTACGCAAACTCCAAGCTGAAGTTCTATATCGGTGATGTCCGTGATTATCAGAGCGTTCTGAACGCCACTCGCGGTGTTGATTATATTTTCCACGCTGCAGCGCTCAAGCAAGTACCTTCCTGTGAGTTTCACCCGATGGAAGCGGTCAAGACCAACGTCATGGGAACCGAGAACGTACTTGAAGCTTCCATTCAGAATGGCGTCAAACGTGTTGTTTGTCTCAGTACTGACAAGGCCGTTTATCCGATCAATGCCATGGGTATTTCCAAGGCGATGATGGAAAAGGTGATGGTTGCCAAGTCGCGCGGTGCTGATGATGACAAAACTGTCATTTGTGGTACTCGCTATGGCAACGTGATGGCGTCGCGTGGTTCGGTCATTCCGCTGTTTATTCAACAGATTCGTGATGGTAAGCCTTTAACGCTGACCGACCCGAACATGACACGTTTCATGATGACTCTTGCCGATGCTGTGGATCTTGTGCTTTATGCATTCGAACACGGTAATAATGGTGATTTGTTTGTACAAAAGGCGCCGGCGGCTACTGTAGAAGTTCTTGCCAAAGCGTTGACGCAGATGCTCAATTTGCCCGAACATCCGATACAAGTGATCGGCACGCGTCATGGTGAAAAGTTGTATGAGGCATTGCTCAGTCGTGAAGAGATGGCCTGTGCCGAAGACCGCGGTGAGTACTTCCGTGTGCCGCCTGATTTGCGTGACTTGAACTACGCAAAATTCGTAGAGCAAGGCGAAGAGAAGATTTCCCGCACTGAAGATTACAACTCGCACAATACTGTGAGATTGGATGTGGACGGTATGAAGCAGCTGTTGCTTAAGCTTGACTTTATGCGCGCTATTCAGCGTGGCGAATACGCAACGCCTGAGGAGTGACAGAATGAAAGTGCTGATCACCGGTTCCAACGGTTTTGTTGGCAAGAACCTGATAGCGCACTTGAGCGAGCGTAGCGACGTTGAAGTGCTGCGCTTTACTCGTGAAGATGATATCGCGCAACTACCTGCCTTGATGGCTGAAGTGGACTTTGTGTTTCACTTGGCGGGGGTCAATCGCCCGCAGGATCCGGAGGAGTTCAAGACGGGGAACGCTGATCTGACTCGCGCGCTTTGCGAGGCGGTTGCGGCGTGCGGCAGGTCTGTGCCTGTTCTTTATACTTCCTCCAGCCAGGCAGAGCTTGATAATCCTTACGGCAGCAGTAAACGTGCTGCAGAAGAAGCGTTGACCGAACTGGCTGATCAGCACGGCGCGACAGTTTATGTGTTCAGGTTGCCGAATGTTTTTGGCAAATGGGCTCGCCCAAACTATAACTCTGCGGTCGCAACCTTCTGTCATAATATTGTCCATGGTTTGCCTATTCAGATTAATGATCCGCAGGCCAATATCAATCTGGTGTATATCGATGATGTCATTAAGTACTTCATCTACGCGCTGGATGGTCAGTTACCGATTGAGCGATTTGTTGCGGTTGAACCTCAATACGCTATTAGTGTCGGGGCGTTGGCGAAGCAATTAGAGGCGTTTCGTGATAGCCGTACTACATTGATCACGGAACCAGTCGGTACAGGGTTGGTGCGAGCGCTATATTCTACTTACGTCAGCTATCTGCCACCCGATCGCTTCACTTACGAGGTTCCCAAGTATGGGGATCCTCGGGGTGTATTTGTTGAAATGTTGAAGACGGGGGACAGTGGTCAGTTCTCCTACTTTACCGCTCATCCAGGGGTGACACGTGGTGGTCACTACCATCACTCGAAAACTGAAAAGTTTCTGGTGATTAAAGGTAAGGCATGTTTTCGTTTCCGTCATATAGTCTCTGGGGAGTTTTACGAGTTGTTCACAACAGGTGAGCAGCCGGAAATTGTCGAGACTGTGCCAGGGTGGACGCATGACATCACTAATGCGGGAGACGATGAAATGATCGTCATGCTCTGGGCCAACGAGATTTTTAATCRTGAGCTCCCGGATACCTATGCACGGCCATTAGCGACTCCGGTATAAGGCATGAGGTGCTCTCTGCTCTGTTTGCATGCTTTGAGTGCACAGTGCAGAGAGCCTGTCTGTTGGTAAGTGTGCAATGAGCCCCATATTCTAATCAGCCACTTGAAATCTATTCTCC
>NZ_JBFTLU010000498.1:0-3176 GCF_056396605.1 Pseudomonas sp. 05T35 | reverse complement strand
GATCCATGCGGTGCAGGTAATCGATCAGGCTATCCAGGTCCGTTACTTCCAAATCTCTACGGTTGATTCCCTGCTTGAAAAGACTGAAACGATCGCCACCGTCGGCCAGGAAGCTGTTCAGCACCACGCGATAATTGCGCTCGGGCTGCACCGGCTTACCGTTAAGACGAACACTGCCGGGAATCACCCGACTGTCCAGCGGGCGCGTGGAATCCCAGCGATAACTGAAGCCCCTGGAAACCTGCAGCGCATCAAAATTGCCTCCGGCCTTCCATTGCTGATTGAGCAATTGTTCGAGTTGCCGACCGTTCAGGTCGAAGGCGACCAGGGTGTTGTTAAACGGCTGCACCGTCGCCACCTGCCCATAATTCAGGCGTTTGAGACCTGGCTCCAGGGCCAGGTCGCCACGAATGCCCCCCCTGTTCATAAAGGCGATCTGTGCGCCATGCGCCGCGCCAGCCGCCAGTTGAGCATCGGCGATCAAGTCACCCAAAGGCGCCTCCCCCGCCGCATTGGCACGTCGAGTGATCGGTGAAGCCGCGATGGCACCGACAGGTTTGAGCAGCACGTTATTGCTGCGTGCTTCAACTTCCCGCTGCAAGGCGAGCATCTGAGGATCGGCTGGATAATGCGCCGGATCGGCCAACAGGTTAGTCGCGTGAATGCCCGTGACCCGATGTTGACCGGGAGTCACGTCGAGCGTCAGGCGGGTCATCAGATGCCCGTACGAACTGCCCTGAGTCACCAGCAGAGGACCGACCTTGCACAGATAGCCTTGATGGGAATGCCCGGAGATCAACACATCGACCGCTGGATCGAGTCGCTTGGCCACATCAACGATATCGCCTCTCAGCTGGCTGCAGTCCTGTTTGTCGTAGGGTTCGGGGGTTGAGCCGCCCTGGTGCACCACCGCGACAATCGCGTTGACGCCCTGGCGGTTGAGTTCGGGGATCAGCCGATTGATCGACTCGGCCTCATCCTCGGTACGCAAACCCTGCAGGCCCTTGGCGCTGACCACGGAGGCAACATCGCGCAGTACCGCGCCGACAAAGGCGATCTTCTGGCCTTTGACCTCCTCGATACGGTACGGCGGCAACAGGGTTTTGCCGGTATCGGTGTCGATCAGGTTCGCCGCCAGATAGGGGAAACCGCTGCCGGGATAGCGGGCGCGAAACTGGCAGGCCTTGGTCGGACGAGTTGATTCGCAGCCGCCATTGAGCTGGCGCAGGAACTCCGCCTTGCCGTTGTCCAGCTCATGATTGCCGATGGCGCTGAGTTTCATGTCCATGTACCGCAGCGCTTCGAGCGTCGGTTCGTCGGCCCACATCGCCGACAGTGGCGGACTTCCACCCACCAGGTCACCGGCACCGATGAACAACAGCTGCGGATCGTCCTTGCGCAGTTGCGTCAGCATCCCGCCGAGGGTCGCAATGCCCCCGGCCTTGAGCATGCGCACACCGTCAGCGGCGGTGTTGTCGCGAACCGAATACGGGTTGGCCTGCAAGTAACCGTGCAGGTCGTTGATTGCCACGATGTTCACGGCAACCGGTTGGGCTGGCGGCTGAACATGGGCGCAACCGCCCAGCACGGCGACAGCCAGGGCGACTGCACTGAGCAGCCTTGGCAGGGAAAGACGTGACATGAGTTCATCCTTGTTCGCTAGTCGAAATCTGTAGAAGTGTGGCGATCAGGCCAATTGCAGTTGGCCGTGTATCGCTTGCAGTACCCCAACCACTTTGAGCGTAGTCCCCATCCCTGYACGCAGCAGGAGGATTTTCAAGTGATCGGTAATGCGCTCGCCCCTCAGCGCAAAATGATCATCCGCCCCAACAGATTGTGCTGCTCGAACCCCAACACCCCTTGCAGGGAATCGAGCACTGCTTGCGGATCTTTGCTCGCAAAGCTGCCGCTGATCCGTCGTGCGGCCAGCTCGTCGTTGAGCACCACGATCCTTCCCGGGTAATAGCGGCCGAGGTCTTTCACCACATCGGCCAAGGGTGACTTGTAGTAATTGAGCCAACCCTGACGCCACGCCAGTTGCGCTTCACTGTCGACGGCGTGGAGTTTTGCCGCGCTGCCAGCGCCATAGGCCACTTGCTGGCCGGCCGTCAGCACCTGCTGCCCGGCGCCCTTGACCGGCGTGACTGCGACGCGTCCCGAGAGCACCGTCACCTGCGCGCCTGCCGGTTGCAATCGCACTTCGAACTGCGTCCCGAGCACCCGCGCCTCGCCCTGTTCTGCGTCGACCACAAAGGGCTCGCCGGTATGGCTCACGTTGAAAAAGGCCGCACCACGACGCAGCCGAACATGCCGTTCACCGCGGCTGAAATCCATGGCAATGGCACTGTCGGCATCGAGGGTGACCCGGGATTGGTCGGCCAGGGTCACGTTGCGCACTTCACCCGGCGCCGAGACATAGTCCGCCGCTAAATCATCGAACCAACGCGACGGCTGCCAGCCGGCACCGATCGAAACCATCAGCAGCAAGCAGGCGGCCATGGCCAAACCGCCAGACCAGCGCCACACACCGGAATGCCTGGAGCGATTCATCGCATTGAGGTAACCCTGCAAGGCAAAGGCCTCTTCCTCGGCCAGGGTGCGAGCCGGTACTCCGCTCATTTCCCAGACCACTTGAACTTGGGCGTAGGCTTCGGCATGCGCCGGATCGGCCTGCAACCAACGGCTGAACGTGGCGCGATCGCCGCTGCTCGGTTGGTCGTGCAACAGGCTCAGCCAGGCCAGCGCGGCCTGCTCCTGAGCCGGCGTCGGAGTGACGTTGGCGGTGTGATTCACGGGGCTGTCCCTGGCGTGCGTGATTCAGGTTCTCGCAGACTGGCCTTGCAGGCTTCGAGGGCGCGCATCATATGTTTTTCCACGGCGCTTTGGGAAAGCCCCATGGCCTTGGCGATTTCGGCATACGTGCGCCCGTGAATGCGGTTGAGCAAAAAAATCTGCCKGGTACGTTCGGGCAAACCGCGTAATGCCGCCTCGACATGGCGCAGGTCATTGCCGGCTTCCAGCGCTGCTTGTGGCTCGACGCTGAGATTGTGCTGTTGCTCTGGCAACCAGCCTTCGTTGAGCCTGACTCGCGCACCTTCGCTACGCAGATGATCGATAGCAATATTGCCGGCGCAGYGCAGCAAGTAAGTGCTGAGCTCTTCGACGTGCACCAATGG
>NZ_JBFTLU010000497.1:0-3178 GCF_056396605.1 Pseudomonas sp. 05T35 | reverse complement strand
TCGCCAACCCGCACTGCCAGCGGTTCGAGCCCGAACTGCACGAAACCGCAACGCTGGTACAACGCCATTGCGGCGTCATTGCCAGCGGTGACGGTCAATTGAATCAGCTTCAAACCCGACCGACGTCGTGCCTCGTCGAAAAGCGCCTGAACCAGCTGATAACCGATCCCGCGCTGTCTGGCCGTGCCTGACACATACATACCGAACAGCGTTGACTTGTGCCGGGCTTTTTCCCGTGCCTCGAAGGCCAGGCCGACAATGCCCACCAGTTCGTCGCCTTCAAATGCGCCGAACAGCACGTCCAGCGGGCTGGTCAAGCGTGACTCCCACCAGCTCAACGGCATCACCGCGCGCTCGCGGACACTCGACGTGAACGCCTGCGGGTGACGGTCATAGGCCTCAAGCATCAGCGCCCGGTAAGCGAGTGCGTGGCTGGCATCGAGTCGTTGGATTGCCATGTGCTTCAGGACATGCGCTGGTTTGGGGGCAGCACCAGCACCAGCAGCAGCGAGGCCGCCGCAAAAATCAACGGATCGGGGGTTGGAATCATGACGCAGTCCTTGCCATTGAGCGGTCAGGCCGGAGCCGTCAGGGAGGCTCGATAAAACGGCAGGATCTGGTCTCGTGTCAATGGCGCCAGGATGACATCAACGACAGTGTGCGGATCAACCCACAGCACTTCTTCGATCTCTGCTGCCGGGGTGACCTGTTGCTGGATATCCAGCTGAAAAATCTCGGCCTCGACCACAAACCCCGGCTCATTGGCTGCCGGGGCGGAAAACTTGCCCAGATAACTCGCTTGAGTGGTGTCGATGAGCAAACCCAGTTCTTCTTCCAGCTCGCGGGCCAGCGCATCGATCGGTTGCTCACAGGCTTCAATCTTGCCACCCGGTTGCATGAAAGCCTGGGTCCCACGCTTGCGTACCAGCAGGGTTCGACCATCCGGGCCGATCAGCAAGGCAGCGGCAATGCGGATAATGCGCGGTGAAACAGAGGATGAAAGCGTCATGGATCAACGATGGTCCTGGGCAAAAGACGCAAGGATCACATGAGTGCAGGTTCTGCGTCACCTCGAAAAACACCGCCACTCAGGCTCCGCAGGAACATGGCTTGCCTGTGATGACGTCTGTGGAATCGCCATCGCCGGCAAGCCGTGCGCCTAAGGACGCCCGGTGAAGTTCACAACGCTATCTATGCAGAAATCACCGTTTCCAGCTCCTCGGGCACATGGACAAATACACTGTACCTGGCCCCTTCCATGGCTTCGAAGGCGATGAGTTTTTCCACCAGCGGACCATTGAGCACCTTGCCGGCATTGAGCAGCAGCATGCCGTTGTCGGCATTGAGGTTGCGCGCCAGCACCATCCCGGCTGCCAGGTCGCGGGTACTCAGCACCTTGACCGTCGGATCGCCGAGGGTGACATCACGCTGGTAGGTGGCGCAAACCTGAACGAAGTCCTCCACCAGCTCCGGATCGTAGAAACGCCCGCTGTATTTGCGGATGAACAGCAGCGCTTCATCACTGTTCATGTTTCGCTCAAGAATCAGCCCGCACTGCAATTCGATGAAGTCCACGGCCAGCTTCAGCAGGCGCGAACCCAAGGGGATTGCCTCCCCCTTGAGGCGATCGGGAAACCCGCTGCCGTCCCAGCGCTCCTGATGGTGCAGGATCAGGCGTGCGGCATCCTTCATCGGATCAAGGGTCATCAACAGCGATTCGCTCTGTTTCGGATAACCGCGATACAGCTCCCGTTCGGGGTGATGCAGCAGGTCCGAAGGCGTCGTCATCATGCTGTCGGTCCAGCTCAGCTTGCCGATGTTGTAAAGCGCCGCAGCCATGGTCAGGTCTCGGCTGCTGGCCTCATCCAGCCCATGGGTCTGGCAATAGATACGCACCAGATCGATGATTTGCCGGTTGGTTTGCTTGGCCGGTGGCAGACGCAGATTGGCCAGCAGCGAAAACACTTCGGTGCCGGTGACATAGCTGTGCTTGAGTTCTTCATAGGCCAGGTCGAGCATGTCGGCGGTCTGCTGCAGTTCGGCAGTGCGCGCTGCGACACGTTTTTCCAGGGACACGTTGAGCCGCTTCAACTCCTCGTTCTGATCCCACGTCAACTGCACCAGACGCAGCCGCTCGCGCTCCGAGCATTGATACGCCAGCGACTGACGCAACGTCAGCAGCATTTCCTCGTCGTTCCAGGGTTTGCTGATGTAACGGTGAATCTGCCCCTCGTTGATCGCCTTGATGATCATCGACAGGTCGGCATACCCGGTCAGCAGGATGCGTACGGTATCGGGATAGCGCTCGTGGATGTGCGCCAGCAGGGTCGCACCGTCCATGTTGGGCATCCGTGCATCGGTCATCACCAGATCGACCGGTTGCTGCTTCATGATCTCCAACGCCTGGGTGCCGCTGGTGGCCAGCAGCACCTCATAGGGTTGGCCGCGCAACAGCCGACGCAGGCTATTGAGGATCGATTCTTCGTCATCAACCAGTAACACTCGGGGTTTAAGCAGCTCATCCATGGCATTACCTCAGCTGAAACAGACCAGTCGTTTGTGAGCACCCAAGGGAATTCCCCCTCCTCCACGGGCCTGCACTACAGGCTAGACGGTTTTTCAGCACAGTTCGCTATAGATTTGACACACGGCAGGCGGCGAACTTGACAGTCGCAGACTATGCTCAGGGTACCTGGATCCAAGATCTGCCCCCTTAGCACACTGCGATCAGGAAGGGACGCCGTATGAACACAACGCTGCGAGGGCTCATTTGCAACGGTGCTTTGCAATGAAGACACCGTTTGCGCGAAAAAACCGGCGGATCCTGATCGTCGACGACACCGCCTCTATCCATCAGGACTTTGCCAAGATCCTCAGCCCCCACGTGCTCGACGATGATGCGCTGAGCAGCGCTGAAGAAGCCCTGTTCGGCACGCAAGTGGTGGCTTCGGATCTGGGGTTTGTGCTCGACAGCGCCTTTCAGGGCCTGGAAGCCCTGGGCAAGGTCGAAGCCGCCCTGGCCAAGGACCTTCCGTATGTGCGCTGAGCAGCGCTGAAGAAGCCCTGTTCGGCACGCAAGTGGTGGCTTCGGATCTGGGGTTTGTGCTCGACAGCGCCTTTCAGGGCCTGGAAGCCCTGGGCAAGGTCGAAGCCGCCCTGGCCAAGGACCTTCCGTATG
>NZ_JBFTLU010000496.1:0-3178 GCF_056396605.1 Pseudomonas sp. 05T35 | reverse complement strand
GAAGGGGTCATGCCTTTGAGTTGCTGAAAGCGCCGGTTGAAGTTGGATATATTGTTGAAGCCCGACTCGAAGCACACCTCGGTTACCGGTTTATCGCCATCGGCCAGCAGCTCGCAGGATTTGCTGATGCGCAAGCGATTGACGAACTCGATGAAACAGCGCCCGGTCGCCTGTTTGAAAACTCGCGAGAAGTAGGTCGGTTTCATGCCCAGGTGTTCGGCGACTTCTTCCAGTGGCAGTTCGCGAGCGTAGTGGGCAAAGATGTAATCCACTGCCCGGTTGGTACGGTCGATGTTGTGTTCGTCGGCCAATTGCGGCGTGGTGGCACCGGACAGCAACTGGTAATCGTCGGTGGCCGCCAGCAACTCCAGCAGAATGAAAAAGTACCCGAGGCGGGTAACGCCTTTGGCGTCGGCGATCCGCTGCATCAGGTCCATGGCCTGGCGGATCGTGTGTTTACAGCGAAACTCGATGCCGTACTGCGCACGTTCCAGCAGGGGTGTCAGGCTCTTGAGTTCGCTGAACACCTGATGGCCGCTTTCGAACAGCTCATCGGTGAAGTTCACCAGCATGTCGCGCTTGGGTACCACTTCATCTTCGGCGACCTGGCTGATCCAGTTATGGGGCAGGTTAGGGCCGGTCAGAAACAGCGTTTCGGGATAAAAGTTGCCGATGTAATCGCCGATGAACACCTTGCCTGAGCTTGCGACAATCAGGTGCAGTTCGTATTCCTTATGGAAATGCCAACGCACCAGCGGGCAGGGGAATCCGTGCTGGCGATAAATGATGGACAACCCGTTGTGGTCGTCCATCAGTTCGTATGAGGGGTCGGTGACTCTTGCCGCTCGGGTCATGGCTGCACGCTTGTGGGTAACTGCAGCCGATAATGCCTTCTTCAAGAAAGGGACACCAGTCTTGAAGTACGCGCCTGGCGCGAGCGCTATCAGCGCATGCTGACGGCCTTCATGCTGCTGGCTATCCAGCAATAACGAACAATTTCGGACTCTTCGACAAAGTCGGTGTTGATAATGCAGCAGCGGCTCACCCAGTCCCGTGATTGGTGAAACCAGTCGTTGATAGAGTGCTTGATGTCCACGGGACCTCCAAGAAACGAATAACTGGTGGCTGACAGGGACCATAGAAAATCGCCGGAATGCTCACTACTCAATGTGTTGGCAATGTGGCTGCGCAAATCGTCGATATCAGTGAATGCCTTGTCGCTCCACTTGTGAACAACTCTTGGCCAGAACGTGGTTTCATCAAGATCATCCGGCCCATGGGCGGCCAGCACTAGCCTGCGACGAGGGCTGGCTCGCTTCAGTTGCCCGATGGAGAGGTGCGATTGTGAAAATGGAATGGCCGTGTGTCCCAGCCGCCTCGAGAGCAAGGCGTTGAACTTTTTATAGTCGAAGGCGTGCTTGCCACCCGCCAGAAGGTGAAAATCAAGCACGATGAACTCGTTGGGATTGCGTTCCAGAAACGCCAGAACGGCGTCGATAAGTTCATCCAGGACGCGATGAGATTCCAGGCCATTGTGGTGGAAATAAAAAATATCCTGATCGTGTCCCGGCTTATACCCCAGGCGTATATCGAACGCTCTGACACCCTGGGCCAGTTGCCAGGAAAATGTATCGTTCTGACAGGTTGTCCAATGACCGATCAGCACGTCGTAGTTAGGGGCCTTTTTATCCATTCCACAATTGTGGGCGCCTGGCCAGATAATGTCGGTTAACTTCAGGGTGTCAATATCCAGGACTTCGCTCATCCAGGCCTGCTTGTTTAAATGTCTTACCGTGTTTCGTGGCATGTGTGCTCCTGCGTTCTGTTGCACGTGTCAATCCATCGGCGTGCAGTGTTTTTTAGGGGGGGGTCTGGGCCTTTGCGGGCACAGGCTGCGCGTGACAAGTTAAGTGCAATGTGTGCTGGGGGACAGCTTCTACGGTCCTGTTGTTACGTAGGAATACGCTGACGGCACAGTAATATGTTGTCAATCTTGAGAGTGCTGGGTGAGTGGTCAACTGGCGTGTAGGTGGATATAAAGGTGGCGAACGTTGCGAAGTGCAAACTTTCATACTGCGCGAAAACATAGGTAATGGATGAAATATGGCTAACGATTTTTATAAATGGATGACCGGCCTGCCTGCCATCGACGTGCTGACACTGGGGGAGTTGGTATTGCCGGGTGCTCACAATTCGGGGGTCGATAAAAAAGCTTCTTATGCGGTTCCGGGTGTCAGCCACTGGGCAGCTTGCCAGAATAATAGTTTTTACTATCAACTGGTCAACGGTGCCCGCGCACTTGATCTCAGGCTTGAGTATGACGGCAAGGGCGGCTTCTGGTTTCAGCACAATGGATATCGATCTTCTCGGGCCCTGGAAGATCTGATCATGGCCGTGGACAGATTCCTTGAGCAAAATCCTGATGAGTTCATTGTCTTGAACTTCCAGCAACTAAGCTCCAATAGCAGTCCGTTCGACGCAAAGGAATTTTCCCGACTGCTGACGCAACACTTGGGAGGGCKGGTGATTCCCCCCGAAAATCGTTATTTGACATTGGGGGAACTAAAAAGAATCAGTCCATTTCAACGTGTCATGCTGGCGTCTTATGGAAACATTGACCGCAATTACTTCAATTGGGGACTGAGATGCGAATGGACGGGGATCGATTTCGCCAGTGTCGCTGATGTGAAGATGTTTATTGCCAAAACAATAGAGCGTCCAGATGGTTTGGGCATGCCATGGTCATTGTCCGCCACGAGTTACGGTTTGGCACAAGGGCCCGTGAATATAACCACTCATTTGAACGAGTGGTTTGACCCTGCTCGCCATGAGAAGGTTTTGAATTGCAGTGTGATCAATGTTGATTTCTTTGAAGAGTCGGCGCTGGTTGCTCATTGCATGACAGCCAATCTTATGAAGGCGAAAGCCAAACAAAAGTGATGGTCTTTTGTTTTGGGCTCGGCCAAAAAGTCAGCATAAACGGTCACCAGGTCAACGAAGACTTATCCATTGGAACGGTTTTTTTCTTCAATCCACTGCGACATATATTGAGTGCTCTTGTGCTGATGGTGCCGCAACATACTGCCGACAAAGTTGTCGTTGCGCCGTTTCAACAGGTTTTCGCGGCAATCCATCAGCCGCTCAATCAGTGCCGGGCCATGGACGCGCTGTTGGTAAC
>NZ_JBFTLU010000495.1:0-5477 GCF_056396605.1 Pseudomonas sp. 05T35 | reverse complement strand
ACCTGTGGGAGCGAGCCTGCTCGCGAAGAAGCCACCTGGATTTTTCTGAATGACATCAATCGGGCTTTCGATGAAACGCTACGAAAAATTCGCTGACGATATTGCTGAACTGATCCGTTCCGGGGTGCTCGGCCCCGGCCAGCGTGTACCTTCGGTGCGTTACGCCAGCCAGACTTACGGGGTCAGCCCGTCCACGGTGTTCCAGGCTTATTACCTGCTGGAGCGTCGCGGGCTGATCCGCGCCCGACCGCGCTCCGGCTACTTCGTCAACGCCCACGCGCCAAGCCCGTTCTCGGAACCGGTGATCAGCAGCCAGGTCAATGAATCCACCGAAGTCGACGTCAGTGAGCTGGTGTTCTCGGTCCTCGATTCAATCAAGGACCCGAACACCGTGCCCTTCGGCTCGGCCTTCCCGAGCCCGACGCTGTTTCCACTGCAACGCCTGTCACGCTCGCTGGCCAGTGCCGCCAGGGAAATGGACCCCCGCATGGTGGTCACCGACATGTCGCCGGGCAATCCGCAATTGCGTCGGCAAATCGCCCTGCGCTACATGGTCGGCGGCCTGATGCTGCCCATGGAAGAACTGCTGATCACCAACGGCGCACTGGAAGCGCTGAACCTGTGCCTGCAAGCCGTGACCGAACCCGGCGACCTGGTGGCCATCGAAGCCCCGGCGTTCTACGCCAGCCTTCAGGTGCTTGAGCGACTCAAACTCAAAGCGGTGGAAATCCCTGTGCACCCGCGCGACGGGATCGACCTCGGCGTGTTGGCGCAAACCCTCGAACGCCACCCGATCAAAGCCTGCTGGTGCATGACCAGTTTCCAGAACCCCATGGGCGCAACCATGCCCGAGGCCAAGAAACAGGAACTGGTCGAGTTGTTGCGCAGCCATCAAGTGCCGCTGATCGAGGACGATGTCTACGCCGAGCTTTATTACGGCCAGCAAGCGCCGAAACCGGCCAAAGCCTTCGACACCGAAGGGCTGGTGATGCATTGCGGCTCGTTCGCCAAAAGCCTCGCGCCCGGTTACCGCATCGGTTGGGTTGCCGCCGGGCGCTACGCGCAGAAAATCGAACGCCTGAAGCTGATGACCTCGCTCTGCGCCTCGATGCCGGCCCAGGCGGCAATCGCCGATTACCTGCAACACGGCGGCTACGACCGCCACCTGCGCAAACTGCGCTACGCCCTCGAAGAACAGCAAAGCGCCATGCTTGCGGCCATCGCCCGCTACTTCCCGGCCCAGACCCGCGTCAGCCAGCCGGCCGGCGGCTACTTCCTGTGGCTGGAATTGCCATCGCAGATGGATTCGTTGAAGTTGTTCCAGATGGCATTGGCCCAAGGCATCAGCATTGCGCCGGGACCGATCTTTTCACCGACCCAGCGGTTCAGAAATTGTATTCGCTTGAACTACGGCAGCCCGTGGACCGAGGATGCCGAGAAGGCCATGGAAACGTTGGGGCGGATTGTGCGGTCGTTCTGAACGCTGTGTTGCCACCGAGACTGTCAGGTTCTCGGTTGGCGCCCCCTCCCTAACGTCATACCGTTCAACATCGCCAGATACCTGCCCAACGGTCAAAAAAAATACAGCCCACCTGTTATTTCTGACAGTAGACAGGATTCTCTTCAGGGCACTTACTCTATCAGCGCATCACTTTTCGCGTATTTATAAACCTGACTACCCACTTGGCAATCCACTGGCGGAAGCTTTATGACTAATACTAAAGACCTATCAAGTCGCTACTTCCCAGGAACAAATGTGCTACCGAAGGCGGTCGTGGTAGATGCCGACAAAGCAACTATTCTTTATACGAACGCTGTACCCGAATCCGGTGCAATCGTGCGAATACAAACTGACGCAGGCATTGCAAAAGGCGACCTTGTCACATTATTTTTCAAAGGAAACACAGAACACACCGACACATTCGTAGTGCATGACACAAGCACAGCAATTGACATCGTCCTGCCGAAGAGTTTGATTAGAGAAAACATCACAGAAGAAAACATTACACATTGCACTGTTGAATATCGAGTTTCGTCTACTTCAGAACCTGAAAAAAACTCGGCCATCACCACCTTTGCCATAGTTCCCGAACTGACGCCTCTGCGTCAGCCTCTCACACCGTCTATTATCGGTGAGGAGATTGACCCATCCAAGATTCCCGAGCCAGGGTTGCCCGTTGTATTTTATCAACCCGAAAGAATACTTCATGCCCGCTGGACAAGCTTTGCAAAAAGCGGCCGCCTACTCTACGAAGAGGAGTTCGGAGTGCAGAATGAGTCGCACGTGATTGTGCGACCCAGGTCAATAAACGTCCCGGTCGCATAAGAAGCCTTGTCCGACAGCAACCAGWTAATCGCCTCGGCCACTTCATCCGGGCGGCCTCCGCGGGCCATGGGAATGCCCGATTCAAGCTTGCTGACCCGATCCGGATCGCCGCTCAGGGCATGGAAGTCGGTGTAGATGTAGCCGGGACGCACGGCGTTGACGCGGATGCCTTCGCCGGCGACTTCCTTGGACAGGCCGATGGTGAACGTATCCAGCGCCCCCTTGGAAGCTGCGTAGTCGACATATTCGCCCGGCGAGCCGAGGCGTGAGGCGACCGAGGAGACGTTGACGATGCTGCCGCCCTGCCCGCCATGTTTGGGTGACATGCGCAGCAGTGCATGCTTGGCACAGAGAATTGGTGCCAGAACGTTGGTTTTCAGGGTTTTCAGAATGCGGAATTCGGACATTTCATCGACCCGCGACTTTTGCCCGACGGTGCCGGCGTTGTTCACCAGCGCAGTGACACGGCCCAGTTCGGTGTCGACGCGGTGGAACAGGCTGATCACTTCATCTTCGATGCTGACATCAGCGCGCACTGCAATCGCCTGGGCGCCGAGCGCACGGACTTGCTCGAGGACCTGTTGCGCGGCCAGCTCGTCGGCCTGGTAGTTGATGCAGATTCGATAGCCCTGCTCAGCCGCCAGGAGCGCTGTAGCAGCGCCGATACCGCGACTGGCGCCGGTGATAACGATGACTTTGTCCATGCTGATTCCCCCATTCAAACCCGAAACCTTGCGCCGCAAGAATAACCGCCAACGCCGGGTTTTGCATGGCCTCAATCCCCTGGGCCTGCGCTCAACCTGTAGCAGCTGCCGAGCCTGCGAGGCTGCGTTCGGCTGCGCAGCAGTCGTAAAGTCAGTCACCACGGTGCTCCAGGAAAATCCTGCACTCCGGGTTTACGACTGCTTCGCAGCCGAACGCAGCCTCGCAGGCTCGGCAGTTGCTACGGGTCGCCTGCTGCGTTCAACCCGTCACCAATTGCTCGGCCCGGTGGATATCGACCATGAACCTGTCGGCCGGTAACGGGTGACCGAGCAGGTAGCCCTGCAAGGAATCACAGCCTAGCTGAGTCAGGAAGTCCTGTTGCACATCGGTTTCCACGCCTTCGGCGACGATGCGCAAACCCAGCGCCTGCCCAAGGGCGACGATGGCCGAGACGATCGCCGCGTCATCGCTGTCGCGCTCAAGGTCACGGACAAAACCACGGTCGATCTTCAGCTCATTGGCCGGCAGGCGCTTGAGGTACATCAAGCTCGAGTAACCGGTACCGAAGTCATCAATCGACAGGTCGACACCCATTTCCGACAGTTGCTGGAGCACCGTCATGCTCGCGTCGGCATCACTCATGGCGGTGGTTTCGGTAATTTCCAGGGTCAGGCTGTTAGCGGGCAAACGGTGAGTGGCCAGGGCTTTGGCGACGCTCTGAACCAGCCCGGCATGACAGAACTGCAACGCCGAGAGATTCACCGCAATACGCCACTGGGTATACCCCTGGCTGTGCCAGAGGCTCATTTGCCGGCAGGCTTCGTTGAGCACCCAGTCGCCGATGGGGATGATCAACCCGGTTTTCTCCGCCAGTTCGATGAACTTGTCCGGCAGCAGCGTGCCCTGGGTCGGGTGCTCCCAACGCAGCAAGGCTTCGGCACCGACTGGCAGACCATTGCTGGCGTCAAACTTGGGTTGGTAGTGCAGGCTGAATTGCTGGTGCTCGACCGCATTACGCAAATCCTGGAGTATTTGCAGTTGCTTGCGGGCGTTGGTATTCATCGAGGCATCGAAGAAGCTGTAGCCGTTCTTGCCGGCACCCTTGGCGTGATACATCGCCGCGTCGGCGTTCATCAGCAGCTCTTGCGGAGTCTGTCCGTTGCCAGGGTATACGGCAATGCCAACGCTGGCAGAGATCTGCAAGTCGTGTTCAGCCACCCGGAACGCCCGCCCGATCAAACCCACCTGACGCGCCGCCAGGCGCAAGGCATCATCAGGCTCGGCGAGTTGCACCAGCAACACGAACTCGTCACCGCCAATCCGCGCCAGCGTGTCCTGGCTGCGCAGGTCCTCGCGCAAACGTACGCCGACTTCACGCAGCAACTGGTCGCCTATATGGTGACCAAAAGCATCGTTGACCGGTTTGAAACCATCAAGATCAATGAACATCAACGCGAAACAACCGCCCTGCTCCTGCACCACATGCATGGCTTGATCGATGCGGTCGGCCAGCAACACACGGTTCGGCAACCCCGTCAGGGGATCGTGTAACGCCAGTTGGGTAAGTTCACGGTTGGCCAGGGTCAGGGAGTTGGCCAACTCGGCGGTGCGTGCTTCCAGGCGTGCATCGAGGATCGACGTCAGCAGCGCGATGCTCAACACCGCCAGAGTGGTGACCAGCACCAGATTGTCCAGGCCCTTGCCACTGAAACCGTCGACTGCCGCGCCGCAATAGCTGCCATCGGCAAATTGCGCTGCCGCCATCCCTGTGTAGTGCATGCCGACAATCGCGATGCCCATGATCACCGCGGCGCCGCCACGAACGAGGCGCACATACGGGGTGTTCTGGCGTAAACGAAAGGCAATCCACAATGCCGCGGCTGAAGCGCCGACCGCGATCGCCAGCGAAGCACCAAACAATGTCGGATCGTAATCGATACCCGGCTGCATGCGCATGGCGGCCATGCCGGTGTAATGCATGCCGCTGATGCCCGCGCCCATGATCAATGCGCCAAACGCCAGATGCCAGTGCGGCAAACGCGGCTGGCTGACCAGCCACAGCGCGAACCCGCAGGACAGAATGGCGATTGCCAGCGATAACGCGGTGATGCCGATATCGTAGCCGAGGATGAGCGGCAACCTGAACGCCAGCATGCCAATGAAGTGCATCGACCAGACGCCGATGCCCATGGCCAACGCGCCACCCGCCGTCCAAAAGTGAACTGCGTGGCCTTTGGCGGTTGCAATGCGACCGGTCAGGTCCAGGGCGGTATAGGAGGCAAGAATCGCCACGCAAAGGGAGATCAGAACCAGCGCGGGGGAATAGCTACCGATGAGCATCAGAACTTCTCGTGACCGCCCCGCAGGACTGCATCCATGCTCGTTGGGGCAAAGTGCGCGATTGTACTGATTCCATCAACGAACGCACTCACAAAGTGACCAATAG
>NZ_JBFTLU010000494.1:0-4813 GCF_056396605.1 Pseudomonas sp. 05T35 | reverse complement strand
AATAAGATCAAGCAGGAGATTTGACGTGCACATTGGTGTTCCTCTCGAAACCCAGACCGGTGAAACGCGGGTTGCTGCAACCCCGGAAACCATCAAGAAGCTGATCGGCCAGGGTCATAAGGTCACTGTGCAAAGCGGCGCCGGCATTAATGCCAGCGTTGTCGACAGTGCTTATGAAGCGGCAGGCGCAATGATTGGCAGTGCCAACGAGGCATTTGGCGCAGAGCTGATTCTCAAGGTCGTCGCACCCAGCGACAGCGAACTGGCCCTSATCAAGCGCGGCACCGTGCTGGTGGGCATGCTCAACCCGTTCAGCAATGAAACCATTGCCAAGCTGGCCGAGTGCGGSATTACYGCGTTCTCCCTGGAAGCYGCGCCGCGCACTTCCCGCGCGCAGAGCCTCGATGTGCTGTCCTCGCAAGCCAACATTGCCGGCTATAAAGCTGTGTTGCTGGCCGCCCATTACTATCCGCGCTTCATGCCGATGTTGATGACCGCCGCSGGCACCGTGAAGGCCGCTCGCGTGCTGATYCTCGGCGCCGGYGTGGCRGGYYTGCAGGCGATCGCCACCGCCAAGCGTCTGGGCGCGGTGATTGAAGCGTCCGACGTGCGCCCGGCGGTGAAGGAACAGATCGAATCCCTCGGCGCCAAGTTCGTCGACGTCCCGTACGAGACCGATGAAGAGCGCGAATGTGCCGTTGGTGTCGGCGGTTACGCACGCCCCATGCCAGCCAGCTGGATGCAGCGTCAGGCCCTGGCCGTGCACGAACGCGCCAAGCAGGCCGAYATCGTCATCACCACCGCCCTGATTCCCGGCCGCAAGGCGCCAGTGCTGCTGAGCGCTGAAACCGTGGCGCAGATGAARCCCGGTTCGGTGGTCATCGACCTGGCCGCTGCGCAAGGCGGCAACTGCCCGCTGACCGTGGCCGACCAGGTGGTSGTYGMGMAYGGCGTGACCATTGCCGGCCCGACCAACCTGGCCGCCCAGGTCGGCGCAGACGCCTCSGCGCTGTACGCSCGCAAYCTGCTGGACTTCCTGAAGCTGGTCTTCAACAAGGAAGGTCAGTTCGAAGTRAACCTCGAAGACGACATCGTCGCCGCGTGCCTGATGTGCCGCGAYGGCCAAGTCATCCGCAAAAACGCCTAAGCAGGRATTCAGACGATGGAAGAGCTTATCTCCCCCGGTATCTACAACCTGATCATCTTCGTGCTGGCGATTTATGTCGGTTATCACGTGGTCTGGAACGTTACACCCGCACTGCACACCCCGTTGATGGCGGTGACCAACGCCATTTCGGCGATCGTGATCGTCGGCGCCATGCTGGCGGCGGCGCTGACCGTGACACCGCTGGGCAAAACCATGGGCACCCTGGCTGTAGCGTTGGCGGCGGTCAACGTGTTCGGTGGTTTCCTGGTGACCCGTCGCATGCTGGAAATGTTCAAGAAGAAGGCAGCTCCTGTGAAAGCTCCGGCGACCAAGGCCGCAGCAGGCACTGTCGAGGTACAAAAAGCATGAGCATGAACCTGGTTACCTCCCTGTATTTGTTCGCCTCGATCTGCTTCATCCAGGCCCTGAAAGGCCTGTCGCACCCGACCACATCGCGGCGCGGCAATGTGTACGGAATGCTACGTCATCGTCGGCCTGCTGATCGGCGGCACTGCTGGTTCGATCATGGCCAAACGCGTTGAAATGACCAAGATGCCAGAGCTGGTCGCGTTCATGCACAGCATGATCGGTATGGCAGCGGTGTTCATCGCCATCGCCGCCGTGGTCGAGCCGCAGTCGCTGGGTATCGTCAAACAACTGGGCGATTCGATTCCCGCCGGCAACCGTCTGGAGTTGTTCCTCGGCGCCGCCATCGGTGCAATTACCTTYTCCGGTTCGGTGATCGCGTTCGGCAAGCTGTCGGGCAAGTACAAGTTCCGCCTGTTCCAGGGCGCACCGGTACAGTTTGGCGGGCAACATAAAATCAACCTGCTGCTGGGCCTGGCAACACTGGGTCTGGGYATCACCTTCATGATGACCGGCAACCTCGGCGCCTTCGCCCTGATGCTGGCCCTGGCCTTCGTGCTCGGCGTRYTGATCATCATCCCGATCGGCGGTGCCGACATGCCSGTSGTGGTGTCGATGCTCAACAGCTACTCCGGCTGGGCTGCGGCGGGWATCGGCTTCTCGCTGAACAACTCGATGCTGATCATTGCCGGCTCGCTGGTGGGTTCGTCCGGTGCGATCCTCTCGTACATCATGTGCAAGGCGATGAACCGTTCGTTCTTCAACGTCCTGCTCGGYGGYTTCGGCAACAGCGCAGACGCGGCCGGCCCAGCGGGTGCGAAAGAAGCCCGCCCGGTGAAATCCGGCTCGGCGGACGACGCCACCTTCCTGCTGACCAACGCCGACACCGTGATCATCGTTCCCGGCTACGGCCTGGCAGTCGCACGGGCGCAGCACGCGCTTAAAGAGCTGACCGAGAAACTGACCCACCGTGGCGTGACCGTGAAGTATGCGATCCACCCGGTGGCCGGTCGRATGCCYGGCCACATGAACGTGCTGCTGGCCGAGGCYGAAGTGCCTTACGACCAGGTGTTCGAGATGGAAGACATCAACTCCGAGTTCGGCCAGGCCGAYGTGGTGCTGGTGCTGGGCGCCAACGACGTGGTSAACCCGGCGGCGAAGAACGATCCTAAATCGCCAATCGCCGGCATGCCGATTCTCGAAGCGTTCAAAGCCAAGACCATCATCGTSAACAARCGCTCGATGGCCAGCGGCTAYGCCGGCCTGGACAACGAACTGTTCTACCTGGACAAGACCATGATGGTCTTCGGCGATGCCAAAAAGGTCATCGAAGACATGGTTAAAGCCGTCGAATAAGCTCCCCACATACATTCTGCGAGGGCTATGCTTTCGCAGAATGTCGCGCGACCTACCCAGCATCGGTCGAAAGCTTGATGCACCTTAGCCATCGACATTTTTTGCGATAGTTGCTCGAGCAGCATCCAGCTCTTCTGCCAGTTCGTTCGTCTCTAGTGATCTCTTCTCCAGAGCATCAGCCAGCTCATTAATGTTGTGCTGCAAAGTGCTGACCTGATCCAGCAACACCTGTTTGCCGCCCTCGCATTGCGCGACCAGGGTTTTGAGCGAGTTTATTTCACCCGTCTGGCGCTCCTTGATCAATTCCTGATCCAGATACGCCTTCTGCTGCTGGCGAGCTTCGGTTAATAAACGCTCATTGTCCCGATTCAACTGAGTCAGCTCATCCTGTTTGATGATCAGCGTTTGCTGCAAATGACGCAGCTCCATCTGGACCTGTTGCAACTGCCCTTCATGGCGGCGTTGTTCCTGCTCGCGCTGCTCCTTGATCGCTCCACGGTAGTGCTCTAGCGCATCACGTGCGTGCAGGTGTTTTTCCTCCAGCGAACGAATCTGCTCGTCCTTGTCCTTCATCCGCGCTTCAAGATCCAGATTGGACTGACTCAGCCGGGCATTGCGGGTTTGTTCGGCCTGTAATGTCGTACGGCAGGTCTGCAGTTCGGTCGACTCTGTATCCAGGGCGCTGCGCTGGATATCGAACTGTTGCTGGAGCTGTCGCAGTGCATCCTGACTGGCCTGAAGCTGTTCGAATAACTCGCTTTTCTCGGCCCGCGAAGCCGCCAGTGCCTGTTCAATCTGCTCCTCGCCCTCCTCTGCCAGGCGTTGCGCCACCCGCGCCACCAACTCGTTCAATTCGTCGCTCAGCCCCTGTTGAGGCGCTTTTCGGCGCTGATCAACCTCATCGAGCTCCTTCAGATAGCGATGAATTGTGGTTTTCGAGCCGGTATTTCCAAGCTCAACCCGTACGGCATCAATGCTCGGATTCTCTCCGCGAGCCAGCAGCGCCTCGCGTGCTTTCTGCACGATTGCCTTGTTTACGCCGCCACGGGCCATTTTGTACTCCTACGATTTCGTACTGTTTTACATACCATGTATTTACGTTCTATTTTCGTGTGAAGTAAAGGCCTATAAAACTGCAGTCATCTGATAAAATAATTGAGCGTTATCGCATCAGATAAGCAAAAATCGTCTTTTCCACGGCCGGAAAAGGTACGTTCGCGGGAGGATGGGTCAAGATGAGCAAGGTTGATCGCTACCTGCAGGCGGGCACCCGGGAAAACACCCGGCGTAGCTACCGCGCCGCAGTGGAGCACTTCGAAGTGACGTGGGGCGGCTTTCTGCCGGCAACCGGGGACAGCATCGTGCGCTACCTGGCGGAATACGCCGACCAGCACACCGTCAGCACGCTCAAGCAGCGTCTGGCCGCCCTCGCCCAATGGCACATCACCCAGGGCTTTCCCGATCCGACCAAGACACCGGCCGTGCGGCAGATGATCAAGGGCATCCGCACCTTGCACCCGATCCAGGAAAAGCAGGCGGCTCCCCTGCTCCTGCAGCACCTGGAACACGCTGTCCAGTGGGTGGAACGAGAGGCGGAACAGGCCGCCGCGCGGCACGACCTGACGGGGATGTTGCGCAGTCGGCGGGATATTGCGTTGGTACTGATCGGGTTCTGGCGCGGCTTTCGCGGCGATGAGTTATCGCGAATACAGGTGGAGCACACCCAAGCGCAAACGGGTGTGGGCATCACCTTCTATCTGCCGCACAGCAAAGGCGATCGTCAGCACTTGGGAACGACCTTCCGCACGCCCGCCTTGAAGAAGCTCTGCCCTGTCCAGGCTTATGTGAACTGGATTACCGTCGCGGGCATTGCGCGAGGGCCAGTCTTCAGAAAGCTCGATCGCTGGGGGCATCTGGCGGAGGATGGCCTGAATGCCAACAGCC
>NZ_JBFTLU010000493.1:0-6023 GCF_056396605.1 Pseudomonas sp. 05T35 | reverse complement strand
GTGCGTGATCAAGGTCTCGATGTGCTGCAGCGTGCGCTCTTTCGGCGGCGGCGTGGTCAGCGGGTGATCCGCCTTGTACGGGCCTTCCGGCATGTTGCGCAGGCACTGGTCGATGATCTTGATGCTCTGGCGCATTTCTTCCACGCGCACGATGCAACGATCATAGGCATCGCCATTGGCCGCCAGCGGTACTTCGAATTCGAAGTTCTCGTAGCCGGAGTATGGACGGGCTTTACGCAGGTCGAAATTGCAACCGGTCGAACGCAAGCCTGCACCAGTGACGCCCCATTCCAGGGCCTCTTTGGTGTTGTAGGCGGCGACGCCGATGGTCCGGCCACGCAGGATGCTGTTGTCCAGTGCGGCTTTCTGGTATTCGTCCAGACGCTTTGGCATCCACTCGACGAAGTCCTTGACCAGTTTTTGCCAGCCGCGCGGCAGGTCGTGGGCGACGCCACCGATGCGGTACCAGGCCGGGTGCAGGCGGAAACCGGTGATGGCTTCGATCACCGTGTACGCCTTCTGGCGGTCGGTGAAGGTGAAGAACACCGGGGTCATGGCGCCGACGTCCTGGATGTACGTCCCCAGGAACAGCAGGTGGCTGGTGATCCGGAAGAACTCGGCCATCATGATGCGGATGACGTCGACCTTCTCAGGCACCTTGATACCGGCGAGCTTCTCGACCGAGAGCACGTACGGCAGGTTGTTCATCACGCCGCCGAGGTAGTCGATACGGTCGGTGTACGGGATGAAGCTGTGCCAGGACTGACGCTCGGCCATCTTCTCGGCACCACGGTGGTGGTAGCCAACGTCCGGCACGCAGTCGACGATCTCTTCGCCGTCCAGTTGCAGGATGATGCGGAACGCACCGTGAGCGGAAGGGTGGTTCGGACCCAGGTTGAGGAACATGTAGTCCTCGTTGGCGCCGGAACGCTTCATGCCCCAGTCTTCAGGCTTGAAGCGCGCAGCTTCTTCTTCAAGCTGATGCTTGGCCAGCGTCAGGCTGAACGGGTCGAACTCGGTGGCACGGGCCGGGAAGTCCTTGCGCAGCGGGTGACCTTCCCAGGTCGGCGGCATCATGATGCGGGTCAGGTGCGGGTGGCCGGCAAAGTTGATGCCGTACATGTCCCACACTTCACGCTCGTACCAGTTGGCGTTCGGCCAGATACCGGTCACGGTCGGCACGCTGAGGTCGCTCTCGGACAAGGCGACCTTGATCATTACGTCACTATTACGTTCGA
Source organism: Pseudomonas sp. 05T35 (assembly GCF_056396605.1). Classification (NCBI taxonomy): domain Bacteria; kingdom Pseudomonadati; phylum Pseudomonadota; class Gammaproteobacteria; order Pseudomonadales; family Pseudomonadaceae; genus Pseudomonas; species Pseudomonas sp. 05T35. The sequence goes on along the minus strand of NZ_JBFTLU010000493.1, from coordinate 4,785 downwards.
TCGACATCAAGTGATAGAACACAGTGAAGTCGGCACCGCTCGGCAAGCCCTGGCGCTTGGTGCGCAGACGCTCGTCCACGCCGTGCAGGTCATAGAGCATGACGTACGGCTTGGGCAGGTTGCGCAGGAAGGTCAGGACTTCGACGAGTTTGGCACGGGCAACCCAAAGCACCGGCATGCCGGTGCGGGTGGCCTGGGCGCTGAACGCCTCAGGGCCAAAACGGTTGTTCAATTCGACGACCACATCCTGGTCGTCTGCCTTGTAAGGCGGGATGTACAGAGCACTGCCTGTAGTCATGGTTTTTTTATCGCTTTCGGTCAACGTAAAGAATGAAGCCAGTTTCTCGTTTCTTTGTAAGAACAGATCTGGATCAGACTTCGTCGGGGCTGCGCAGGTTGGTTACCTGAATACGCTGTTCGCGGCGCTGTTCCTTTTGCGAAGGCATCTCGGCGCGGTAAACGCCTTGATCGCCAACGACCCAGGAAAGTGGGCGACGCTCCTGGCCAATCGACTCCTGCAACAGCATCAAGCCTTGCAGAAAAGCTTCAGGGCGGGGCGGGCAGCCAGGCACGTAGACGTCCACGGGCAGGAACTTGTCCACCCCTTGAACGACGGAGTAGATGTCGTACATGCCACCGGAGTTGGCGCACGAACCCATGGAGATAACCCACTTCGGCTCGAGCATCTGCTCGTAGAGACGCTGAATGATCGGCGCCATCTTGATGAAGCAGGTTCCGGCAATAACCATGAAATCCGCTTGACGCGGCGATGCCCGGATAACCTCGGCGCCAAAGCGCGCGATGTCGTGGGGCGCCGTGAAGGCGGTGGTCATTTCCACGTAGCAGCACGAAAGACCGAAGTTATACGGCCACAGGGAGTTCTTACGCCCCCAGTTGATCGTGCCGTTAAGCACGTCTTCGAGCTTGCCCATGAAAATGTTTTTGTGAACTTGATCTTCTAACGGATCGGAGACGGTTTCCCGTGCGCCGATCGGATACTGCTCGTTAGGAGCATCGGGGTCGATCCTGGTGAGATTGTATTGCATCGCCAAAGCCTCATTGTTTCAGCTTCGCCTGCCGCTTATGACGAGCTGCCGGAGCCCAATCAAGGGCGCCCACTCGAAATAGGTAGACAAGACCTGCCAACAGAATTGCTATGAAAACGAGAGCTTCGACGAATCCGGTCCAGCCGCTTTCGCGGACGGACACAGACCAGGCAAAGAGAAATAGGGCTTCGATATCGAAGATCACGAACAGCATCGCGACCAGATAGAATTTGGCTGAGAGCCGCAAGCGGGCGCCACCGGTAGGTAGCATGCCGGACTCGAACGGTTCGTTTTTGCTGCGGCCCCAGGCTTTTGACCCGAGGAGGCTGGAGACGCCGAGCATGAAGGCGCACAGGCCGCCGACACCCAGAAGGAAAATGGCAAAGCCCCAGTTGTGGGCCATGAGTCCTGTCGCTTCGGGCATGCTGGTAATCCTTAACAGAGAGCAAAGGTCTCTGAGCTTGAAAAGAAATAAAGCAGTGACGATATGTCGCAGCAATCAATCGCGGTGATTTTATGGCACAACACCGTGCAAGTAAAATTCCTGTAGCGAAATTATTTATAAGAATAAGGACATAGCGCACCTCAAAAGGCCTGCAGCCCATGCATTGCGGGCATTAGCCGGGGTTTTGTCAATAATGTTTTGTGCGTGTTGTAACGAACATGAATCACGCCAAATGATAATCAATATTGTTTGTAGTGGTTTTTGAACTGTTAGTCGGGGTGGTGGCTGGAAAGTTGCGCTTACATACCGGCTACGTATCGACTGGAAGGCCGCTATCGCGAGCAGGCTCGCTCCCACAGGGGGGGGCTCCTTTCAAATTGCGGGCAAAAAAACGCCCCGAACCAGTCGGGGCGTCAGATGTGCGGCATACCGGTTAGTTTTTTAGCTGGTCCGGAAGGGCCGTTTGCTCAGGTGAAGCGGATCAGTGGAACTGTTCTTCTTCGGTGGAGCCGGTCAGTGCAGTCACCGAAGACGAGCCGCCCTGAATCACGGTGGTCATGTCGTCGAAGTAGCCAGTGCCCACTTCCTGCTGGTGCGCCACGAAGGTGTAACCCTTGGCCGCGTCAGCGAACTCCTGCTCTTGCAGCTTCACGTAGGCAGTCATGTCGTTGCGGGCGTAGTCGTGCGCCAGGTTGAACATGCTGTGCCACATGTTGTGAATGCCGGCCAGGGTGATGAACTGGTGCTTGTAGCCCATGGCGGACAATTCGCGCTGGAACTTGGCGATGGTCGCGTCGTCCAGGTTTTTCTTCCAGTTGAAGGAAGGCGAGCAGTTGTACGACAGCAGTTGGTCCGGGTATTCCTTTTTGATCGCTTCAGCGAAACGACGGGCTTCGTCCAGGTCCGGTTTGGCGGTTTCGCACCAGATCAGGTCGGCGTACGGCGCGTAGGCCAGGCCGCGAGCGATAGCCTGGTCGAGGCCGGCACGTACTTTGTAGAAGCCTTCCTGGGTGCGTTCGCCAGTCACGAATGGCTGGTCGTACGGGTCGCAGTCGGACGTCAGCAAATCAGCAGCGTTAGCGTCGGTACGGGCCAGGATGATGGTCGGAGTACCGGCAACGTCGGCTGCCAGACGAGCTGCGATCAGCTTCTGAATGGCTTCCTGGGTTGGAACCAGTACCTTGCCGCCCATGTGGCCGCATTTTTTCACGGAAGCCAGTTGGTCTTCGAAGTGAACGCCGGCAGCGCCTGCTTCGATCATGCTCTTCATCAGCTCGTAGGCGTTCAGAACGCCACCGAAACCGGCTTCAGCGTCGGCAACGATCGGTGCGAAGTAGTCGATGTAGCCTTCGTCGCCCGGGTTCTTGCCGGCTTTCCACTGGATCTGGTCGGCGCGACGGAACGAGTTGTTGATGCGCTTGACCACGGTCGGTACGGAATCGACCGGGTACAGCGACTGGTCCGGGTACATCGATTCTGCAGAGTTGTTGTCTGCAGCAACCTGCCAGCCCGACAGGTAGATCGCCTGGATACCGGCTTTAACTTGTTGTACCGCCTGGCCGCCGGTCAGGGCGCCCATGCAGTTGACGAAATCTTTCTCGGGGCGGAACGCTGGCTTGGCACCCTGGGTAACCAGGTTCCRGAGCTTCTCGGCGCCCATTTTTGCAAAGGTGTGCTCAGGTTGAACCGAGCCACGCAGACGGACGACGTCAGCAGCGGAGTAAGTGCGTGTCACGCCTTTCCAGCGCGGGTTTTCAGCCCAGTCTTTTTCAAGGGCTGCAATTTGCTGTTCGCGTGTCAGTGCCATGGAGATAAACCTCGTCGCATAGGTCAGGTGGAAAATTCCTGTTGCCAGATACGCACATTCAAATAGGGCGTAGATGGCTGCTCGCTGACCAGAAGCTTAGGCGGTCAAGTCGGGTCTGGCGGGGAAGGCGACGGGATGAACGATGGGCTCGAGGATGAAAGCTGAGCAGGTAAGGGCGAACTGGCGGGCGCATTCGGGCGTCGTGGGCCTTTATACGATCATCAGTGTGTTGCCGGGCTACCTATTACGCTTCCGTCCCTCGGGACAACTTCGTTCCAGTCGCAACCTCGTCAAACACACCTTGTGGGCGGTACAGACACGAATCGGCTCAGGTCGGTAAGGTTAGAGCGCGACCCGAAGGCCCTTGCCAGGGCCCCTGATTAGCGGGAGCGAGGCCATCATGCCTTCGCTTTTTTGGCTCGTCAAACGTTTTGTAGTGCTATTTTTCAAGCACTACATCTTTAGTCTAATACGACTAATCAGTCAGTTTTTGGTGTGCTAGTCCAAGGTGTCGACTTTGACTCGCAACGTCATGTCATCCCGCCCCTGAGTAGAGTAGCTGCGGCTCATAGCCTGTTTATCGGCTTGAGTCTGGCGGTTGACGCCAGCCAGAGTGATCCACTCGCCCAGGCGACCGCTGACGGTTGTGTCGGTACTTTGCACGTTCACTACATCGGGACGTTCCTGGCTCATCCGGTCACGGTTGGTACTGATTGCCAGGTGTACGATGTCTCCAGTGACGCTGGCGGTGACATAGAAACCCTGGGTGACGTTGCGGTATTGGGTCTGGTTTTGCTGGTGAGCGTAGTTGTTGAGCGGGTTTTGCGATTGGCCGGAGGTATTGGCCTGGGGCTGGCGGGAGGTGTTTATCTGGTTTGGCAGGCTGGTGTAGGTGTCGGTCTGGGTGGTGGTCAGCGGCACGCTCTGGCCGATCTGGATCAGGGCGGGCGTACCTTCGCTGGTCTGGACCTGCTGGATGCCGCCTTCACGACTATCGGTGCTGTAAGTGATGATCTGCGTTTGCCGATCGGCGTTGTTTTGCTGGTTGTTTTCGTTGGTGTCGACCGTGATCAGCAGGCGCTTGGGTGCGGTGTCGAGCTGTGCGATCAGGGCTTTGAGTTCGTTGATTTTGTCGGGTTCGGCGTTGACGATCAGTTGGTTGCCGTAGGCGCTGACCTTGCCGTCCCTGCCGATAAAATTCTGCGCCACCGGCAGCAGGTCGGCGCTGGTGCGATTGTTGAGCTGCACCACCTCGGTAGCAGCGACGACCGAAAAACTGCAGGTCAGCAGCAGCGTGGTGAGCAGGGTGCGTAGGGACATGTCCGTTATCTCCGCGATCAAAGGCTTGAGTTTGCCAGTTTGTCGGCCTGCGATGGGGCAAGTTGAATCGTAGACAGCAAAACGCCCCGACATCGGAAAATGTCGAGGCGTTTTGTGGTGTTCTGTCGGGCCTCATCGCGAGCAGGCTCGCTCCCACAGGTTCGGCG
>NZ_JBFTLU010000492.1:0-3187 GCF_056396605.1 Pseudomonas sp. 05T35 | reverse complement strand
CACACCGTCATCGCGAGCAGGCTCGCTCCCACAGGGTAAGTGTTACAACCAGTAGCTCACCGCGTACCAGCCCAGCACGCCCATCACCACGGTGTACGGCAACGCCATCCAGACCATGCGCCCGTAAGACAGCCGAATCAGCGGGGCGATTGCCGAGGTCAGCAAAAACAGAAACGCCGCCTGACCATTGGGGGTTGCCACGCTGGGCAGGTTGGTGCCGGTATTGATGGCAATCGCCAGCGTTTCGAAATGCTCGCGGCTCATATGGCCGGAGATGAATGCCTGTTTCACCTCGGTGATGTAGATCGTCGCCACGAACACGTTATCGCTGATGGCCGACAACACGCCATTGGCGATAAACAACATGCCCGGTTGCTGATCTGCCGGCAGGGACAGCACCCACTGGATCAACGGCGTGAACAGTTGCTGATCGTGAATCACAGCCACAACGGCGAAGAACACCACCAGCAAGGCGGTAAACGGCATCGCATCCTTGAAGGCATTGCCGATCCGATGCTCTTCGGTAATGCCGGTGAACGCAGTGATCAAGACGATCACCATCAACCCGATCAGTCCGACCTCGGCAATGTGAAACGCCAACCCGGCAATCAGAATCAGTGCAGCCGCGCCTTGTACCAGCAGTGCTGCGCGTTGGCGGGCGGTGCGTTCGGCGTTGTCCTGTGCCGCATAGTTGGCCAGCACCACGCGAACGTTGTCTGGCAGTAAGGTGCCATAACCAAACCAGCGCAGTTTCTCCAGCAACACACAGGTCACCAGGCCTGCCACCAATACTGGCAGCGAGACCGGGGCGACCTTCAGGAAGAAGTCTGCAAAGTGCCAACCCATTTCATGGCCGATCAGCAGGTTCTGCGGTTCACCCACCAAGGTGCAGACACCACCGAGCGCGGTGCCCACTGCGCCGTGCATCAACAGACTGCGCAGGAATGAACGGAACTGTTCAAGGTCTTCGTGATGCAGGACCRGCAGGCTCTGATCGTCGCTGAATTCGCTGTCCTGCCGTGGATCGTTGCCCGACGCCACGCGGTGATAGACCGAGTAAAACCCCACGGCCGCACTGATGATCACGGCGGTCACCGTCAAGGCGTCGAGAAACGCCGACAGAAACGCCGAGAGAAAACAGAACATCAGCCCCAGCAGTGCCTTGGAGCGAACCCCAAGCAACAGCCGCGAAAACAGGAACAGCAGCAGGTCTTTCATGAAGTAAATGCCCGCCACCATGAACATCAGCAGCAGGATCACCGGAAAGTTATGCAGCAGCTCGTCATACAGCGCTTCGGGTGTGGTCATGCGCAGCAGCAGCGCTTCGACCATCAACAGACCGCCCGGCATCAGCGGGTAGCATTTGAGTGCCATGGCCAGGGTGAAAATGAACTCAGCCACCAGCAACCAGCCAGCCGCTACCGGACCTACGGTCCACAGCACCAGCGGGTTGAAAATCAGGAAGGCGAGAATGCTCGCCTTGTACCAGCGCGGTGAATGCCCAAGGAAATTGTGCGCAAACGCCTGGGCCATTGAACCGGACATCAGTTGCTCCTTCTATCAAGAAGCGCGCAACTTGCCGTAACGGTCCCGGAAGATCAAGCTCTTGAGTTTCATTATCAATCGGTGATGGCGCACCTGCAGCGCAACAACGGCGAAGCACTACCCCAGATAGCGCGCCACTACCGCCCGGTAGTGGCCATCCAGCGAGTAGCCGCTCACCACGATTTTCTTGTCAGCCTGCACGGCCAGCGCGGTTGCCGTGTCCAGGCTGCGCCCCAGACGAGTACGAACATAGCTTTTGCCATTGGCGAAGTGGCGATCCAGACGTCCGTCCGGGAGATGCCGCGCCAAAAGAAAATCCGCTGCAATACCGCCAATGGTTGCACCGACGCTGAGCACCCGGCCATCGGCGAGAACCTGGGCGGCTGTCCATTGGCAGCCGCTGCTAGCTATTTCGGTGAGCCGCGCGTGACCGCTATTGCAATGAGTGTCCGGCCGACCATTTTTGCGCACGGTCAGCGACAGGCATTGCATCGGGTCGCGGCTGCTACCGAAACACTGCAGGCGCCCATCCGGTTGCTCGATCACCTGACTTACCTGGGCGCTGCGGTCCTGAATCTTGAAGCTTAAAAAACCGTCTTCAGCGAAGTCTTCATCCAGCCGGCCGGTGCTGTCGAAGCGTGCCAGCAAACCTTCCTGCGGCAGGTTGATCGAGCCGGCGACGACAATCTGACCATCTGCCTGCACCAGGATGCTGCTCAGCCAGGTATTCATCAGCAGGTGTCTGACCATGACAAATCCGTGGCCGTTGAATGTCTCGTCCAATGTCCCGTCCGGATTGAGCCGTATCAGGATRCCGACGTGATCCGCGAATTCGTAATGATGGTTGGCCAGCAGCAGGATTCGACCATCGGCCTGCACCTGGAAGTCGCAGGCTTCGGCCCCCGCGACTCCCGGCGGTAGCCAGTCGTCACGCAGGCCACGGGACAGATCACCGGGCAAACGCACGATCTGTACCCCCCGGTCGCCAAATTGCAGAACCGGGTGTCCCTGCGAGTCAAACATTGCCAGTGCCGGGAGTGTGCGATGGGGGCTTTCGTAATGCAGGCCGGATAACAGGATTTTTCCATCTGGCAGTTCTCGAACCTTGCTTCCTGTGGCTTCGAAGCCGCTTTCGAACTGTCCGATAATGCTGCCCTCCATGCCGAAGCTCCGATCCACTGAGCCATCCTCAAGTAAGCGGGCCAGCCCATAACCGTAACCGTCCCAGGTTCCGACCTTGGCTACGACCAGCAAGCGGCCCATCGAATCGACCGTGACATCGTTGGCCATACTTGAAAGGCTGCCTGCGAACTGCACCCAGGCCTTGCCGGATGATGCAAAACTTGAGTCGAGTTGTCCCGCTGTGCCGAGCGGGGCCGCTAAGGCGAAAGCATTATGGATGGGCATGTCGCATCTCCTTGCGAGTCGACCGGATCCAGAATCTCGGAGGAAGACTTTGTAGGAAATATTCAATCCCTGATTGATGCAATGCACAACGGTCGGAAATCACAGACGGAGCGTCGTTTTGTGCCAGAACAATGTCTTTGCGAACCGGTGACAAGTTGGCCTGGCTTATACGACCGTCTATCGCAATAAAGCGTTAACCGAGAGGGTCGAAGAGGAGGGAGGGTCGAAGAGGAGG
>NZ_JBFTLU010000491.1:0-9944 GCF_056396605.1 Pseudomonas sp. 05T35 | reverse complement strand
CTTTCCTTGCGCTCACTACACACCCTAGGCCGTGATCTGAGGGGGGGGACGGCAAACAGTTGCCGCATGTGAACCGCGCTCGTTATGCTGCTGTGCCCTTTGGTCGATCCTTTTTCGATCGATCAAGACACTGGCCGTACCTGAGCCGCTTCCCGGAATGTTGTGTTGATAACGGATCAGATGCGATGAATGCACCGCTCGACTTCGGCCCGATCAAGGCCGTGATTTTCGATATGGATGGTTTGCTGCTCGATACCGAGGGTATCTACACCGAGGTCACGCAAATCATTGCTGAACGCTACGGCCGAACCTTCGACTGGCACATCAAGCAGAACATCATCGGCCGCGGTGCTGGCGATCTGGCGCGCTATGTCGTCGAGGCGCTGGACCTGCCGATCAGCGCCGAAGAGTTTCTGCTGATCCGCGAGCCATTGATGCGTGAACGTTTCCCGCGTGCGCTGGCGATGCCGGGGGCGCAGGAGCTGGTTCAGCATCTGAAGGCGAACAATATTCCGATTGCCGTGGGCACCAGCTCTTCGAGTCAGTCATTCGGGCAGAAAACCACGTTGCATGGCGATTGGTTTGCGCTGTTCGACACCATTGTGACCGCTGATGACCCTGAGGTCGGCGCGGCCAAGCCAGCGCCGGATATTTTCCTCATCGCTGCGCGACGTTTGGGGGTGGCACCGCGTGACTGCCTGGTGTTTGAAGACTCGCCGTTTGGCGTCACCGCTGCAAAAGCCGCGGGGATGACCGCGATTGCCGTGCCGGATGCGGCCATGGCCGACGAAAAGTACGCGCATGCCGACAGCATTCTGCGTACGTTGAAAGCGTTCCAACCGCACACCTACGGCTTGCCGGCACTCGAACAGGTGTAAAGAACGCTGAACGACAAAACGCCGGGCAACCTGATCAAAGGTTGCCCGGCGTTTTTTTATGCTGCAAAAAAGCTGAATCAGGCGCCAAAACCACCGTCGATGCTCAGGCTGGCACCGGTGATGTAGCCGGCCTCCGGGCCGACCAGGTACGCAACGAAACTGGCGATCTCGGCGGCGGTGCCATAACGACCAACAGCCATCAAAGGAATCAGGCTCTCGGCGAAATCACCGTGGGCCGGGTTCATGTCGGTATCGACCGGGCCAGGCTGCACGTTATTAATGGTGATGCCGYGCGGGCCCAGGTCGCGGGACAGGCCTTTGGTCAGGCCGACCAGCGCTGCCTTGCTCATGGCGTAAGGGCCGCCACCGGCGAAGGGCATGCGGTCGGCGTTGGTGCTGCCGATGTTGATGATTCGACCGCCTTCGGTCATGTGTTTGGCCGCTTCTTGAGTCGCGATGAACACACTGCGTACGTTGATCGCCAGGGTTTGGTCGAAGTCTTCGAGTTTGAAATCTTCCAGAGGGGCGACGGCCAGTACGCCGGCGTTGTTGACCAGAATATCGAGGCCGCCAAAGCTTTCGACGGTGCTGTTGACGGCATTGCGAATGGCGACTGCATCAGCGCTGTCGGCTTTGATGGCCAGGGCTTTGCCACCGCTGGCGATGATGCTGTTTTGCAATTCTTCAGCCTTGGCTGCCGAGCTGACGTAAGTGAAGGCAACCGCTGCGCCTTCAGCGGCCAGGCGTTTGACAATGGCGGCGCCGATGCCGCGGGAGCCGCCCTGGATCAGAGCTACTTTACCGCTGAGGTTCTGAGTGGTCATGTCGATCTCCAAAGTCCCGAGGCGAGATGTCTCGGTTGATGGAGCCTAGTATCGATACTGGATTACCCCCTGTGTAGACGGTCATTGCTATAGTCTGTGTAAACCAAAAGTTTATAGTGGCGGCCATGGAAACCTTTAGCAGTATCGAATGCTTCGTGCGCAGCGCCGAGGTCGGCAGCTTCGCCGAAGCCGCGCGGCGCTTGAGCCTGACCCCGGCGGCGGTGGGCAAAAGTGTCGCCAAGCTTGAGGCGCGCCTGGGTGTTCGGCTGTTTCAGCGCAGCACGCGCAGCTTGACGTTGACTGAAGCCGGTCAGCTGTTTCTCGGTGAAGTCAGTGCCAGTCTGCACACCATTCAGAACGCGGTGGCCAATCTGGCCAGCGCCGAAGGGCGCCCGGCCGGAACACTGAAAGTCAGCATGGGCACGGTGTTTGGACGGCTGTACATCGTGCCGTTGCTGGGCGAGTTTCTGCGACGTTTTCCGGCGATCAACCCGGATTGGCATTTCGATAACCGCCAGGTCGATTTGATCGGCCAAGGCTTCGACGCGGCGATTGGTGGCGGTTTTGAACTGCCGCCAGGGGTTGTAGCGCGCAAGCTGACGCCGGCTCACCGGGTATTGGTGGCATCCAGGGATTATCTGGCACAACGCGAGGCGATTCGTGAGCCGGATGATTTAAGTGACTGCGACGGGATTCTGATTCGTTCACCGCAGACCGGCCGCGTGCGCTCCTGGCAACTGACCAGCCGTCGTCAGGAGCACAGCCCGCTGAGCCTCAAGGCGCGGATGACCATGAGTGACTCCGAAGCCGCTTGCGCTACTGCGGCGCAAGGCTTGGGGATTGCGCTGGTGAGCATGCCGTTTGCGGTCGGCTACCTGAACGCCGGCACCTTGCAGCGCGTGCTGCCGGATTGGTACGTCGATGACGGCAACATCTCGATCTACTATGCCGAACACAAACTGTTACCGGGCAAAACGCGAGCGTTCGTGGATTTCATTATCGRGCAGTTCGCCGAACAGCAATTGGCGCAGCGGTTCAGTGCTGTTTGAGTAGGCCTCCAGGCCGAGTCGCTGCCATCGCGGGCGTTACACCGCTATCGCGAGCAGGCTCGCTCCCACAGGGGGAGACTTCGTAGAGCAGAAGGATCAGGCTTTCTGGATGATGTTGCCCGCGTGCAAGCCGCATTCTTTCTGCGTGGCYTCTTCCCACCACCAGCGACCTTCGCGCTCGTGCTGGTTTGGCAGCACCGGGCGGGTGCACGGTTCACAGCCAATGCTGATGAAGCCGCGTTCATGCAGGCTGTTGTATGGCAGCTCCAGCATGYGGATATAGCCCCAGATCTCTTCGCTGGTCATTTGTGCCAGCGGGTTGAATTTGTACAGGGTGCGCTCCGGCGTCGAGAATGCGCTATCGATTTCCAGTACGGCAACCTGGCTGCGGGTGCCCGGGCTCTGGTCACGGCGCTGGCCGGTGGCCCAGGCGCTGACGGTGGACAGCTTGCGGCGCAGCGGTTMGATCTTGCGGATGCCGCAGCATTCGCCATGGCCATCCTTGTAGAAGCTGAACAGGCCTTTTTCTTTGACGAACGGTTCGAGCTTTGTATGGTCTGGCGAAACCAGTTCAATCTCGATCTTGTAGTGCTCGCGCACCTGATCGATGAAACGATAGGTTTCCGGATGCAGGCGTCCGGTGTCGAGGCTGAAGACTTTGACGTTCTTGTTGATCTTCCAGGCCATGTCCACCAGCACCACGTCTTCGGCGCCGCTGAAGGAGATCCACAGGTCGTCCCCGAACTCGGCAAAGGCGAGTTTGAGAATGTCCTKGGCGGATTTGTTGGCATAGGTCGCAGCGAGTTCAGTGACGTCGAACGATGGGCTCATCAGGGCGGTTTCCTACAGGTCGGTGGCGCTAAGCGCTCTATATGGTGGCGATGGTAGCAAAATCCCGAAGCGACGGGGGCGCTCCTCTGCGTTGCGTCGGTCGGTATGTCTCGCTAGAGTTCGGCAGTCCTTTTGCTCGCTCAACTCAATAATCAGTACAAATAGGAGTGTCTTGTGGAAATTGCCTGTCTCGATCTGGAAGGTGTATTGGTCCCGGAGATCTGGATCGCCTTTGCCGAAAAAACCGGGATCGAATCCCTCAAGGCAACCACCCGGGATATTCCCGATTACGACGTGCTGATGCAGCAGCGCCTGCGCATCCTCGACGAGCACGGCCTGAAGCTGTCCGACATTCAGGAAGTGATCGCCACCCTGAAGCCACTCGACGGTGCCATCGAGTTCGTCAACTGGCTGCGCGAGCGGTTCCAGGTGGTGATTCTTTCTGACACGTTCTACGAATTCTCCCAGCCGTTGATGCGTCAACTGGGCTTCCCGACCTTGCTCTGCCACCGTCTGATAACGGATGACACCGGTCGGGTGACGAGCTATCAACGGCGTCAGAAAGATCCCAAGCGTCAGTCGGTATTGTCCTTCAAGAGCCTTTACTATCGGGTGATTGCTGCCGGTGATTCGTACAACGACACCAGCATGCTGGGCGAGGCGGACGCAGGGATCCTGTTCCACGCACYAGACAACGTGATCCGCGAGTTCCCGCAGTTTCCGGCGGTGCACAGCTTCGAGGATCTCAAGCGCGAGTTCATCAAGGCTTCGAATCGTGAGCTGAGCCTGTAGGTCATGTGTCGGGGCTGATGGCGCTATCGCGAGCAGGCTCGCTCCCACAAGGACAACGCTGTACCTGTGGGGGCGAGCCTGCTCCGGGCGGCGTTCCGACGATGTTTTTAAAGGCCTTGCAGGGTTTCGAGCAACACCTTCACCTTGGTGATGGACTCCTGATACTCGGCCTGCCAGTCCGAATCGGCGACGATCCCACCGCCACCCCAGCAACAGACCTGCCCATCCTTGACCAGCAAGCTGCGGATGGCGATCGAGCTGTCCATTTCCCCGCGTACGTCCAGATACAGCAGCGAACCGCAGTACAAGCCGCGGCGGGTTGGTTCCAGCTCGTCGATGATTTGCATGGCGCGGATTTTCGGCGCGCCAGTGATCGAGCCGCCGGGGAAGCTGCCGGCGATCAGATCCAGGGCATCTTTGTTGTCAGCCAATTCGCCGGTGACGCTGCTCACCAGGTGATGAACGTTGGGGTAGCTTTCCAGGCTGAACAACTCGGGCACGCGCACCGAGCCAATGCGGCAAGTGCGGCCCAGATCGTTGCGCAACAGGTCGACGATCATCAGGTTTTCCGCACGATCTTTGGGGCTGGCCAATAGTTCGGCGGCGTTGGCCGCGTCTTCGGCGGCGTTCTGGCCGCGCGGACGGGTGCCTTTGATCGGGCGGGTTTCTACGTGGCCTTCGCTGACTTTGACGAAACGCTCTGGCGACAGGCTCAGCACCGCGCCGCCGTCAGGCAGGCTCTGGAAGCCAGAGAACGGTGTTGGGCAAGCTGCCCGCAGCGCGCAATACGCCGTCCACGGATCGCCTTGGCATTGTGCGCGAAAGCGTTGTGCGAAGTTGACCTGATAGCAGTCGCCGGCCTGGATGTACTGCTGGATACGCACGAACGCCTGCTGATAGTCACTGGCGCTTAGGTCGGGATTCATGGCGCCGTTCAGGGTGAACGGCGCGACAGCAGCAGTCGCGGGCTGGCCAAAGAGTTCGATCAGACGTTGGCGCTCGGATTCGATCAGGTTGGGATGGAACACCAACTGACTGCTACCGATCAGGTGATCGCTGATCAACGCCCAGTCATACAGGCCAAAGCGCGCGTCGGGCAGTTGCAGGTCATCGTGAGCCTGGGAGGGCATGGCCTCCAGGTGACGGCCAAAATCGTAACTGAGGTAGCCGATCAAGCCACCGGCGAACGGTAGTTCGTAGGGGGCAGGGATCGCTGCATCGCCGAGCCGGGCCAGCGTCGCGCGCAGGCGTTGCAGGAACGCGCCGCCACTTTCGTCAGGCGATACCGCCAGTGTTGCCAGTGGCCAGGCGCTGAGCACGTCATAACGTCCACGCTCCCATCGTCGGAACGCCGCCCGGAGCCGGCTCCGGGCGGCGTTCCGACGATGGGCTCGCCTCGGTCTCGAATCAGCCGTCAACCGAGGGAACGCGCCCAAACATCTCCTGAACAAACTCGACCCGCTCTTGCGGCGTTTCGGTAATCCCCCTGGCTTTCAGCTCTTCCAGGCGTGCCTCGACCGCATGAGTGCGCGTGGTCAACCCGCAATCATTGGCGATCTGAATGTTCAGCCCGGGCCGCGCATTGAGTTCGAGAATCAGCGGACCTTTTTCCTGGTCCAGCACCATGTCGACACCGATGTAGCCCAGGCCACACAGCTCATAACAGCTGGCGGCGAGCTTCATGAAGCCGTCCCAGTAGGGCAGTTGCACGCCATCTACCGCGTTGGTGGTGTCCGGGTGTTTGAGGATGAATTTGTTCAGCCAGGTGCCGCGCAAGGTCATGCCGGTGGCCAGGTCGACACCGACGCCGATAGCGCCCTGGTGCAGGTTGGCCTTGCCGCTGGATTGCCGGGTGGGCAAACGCAGCATGGCCATCACCGGGTAGCCCATCAGTACGATGATGCGGATGTCCGGCACGCCTTCATAACTGATGCTTTTGAAGATCTGGTCGGGAATCACCCGGTATTCGATCAGCGCGCGGTCGCGGTGACCGCCCAGGGAATACAGGCCGGTCAGAATGCTGGAGATCTGGTGCTCGATTTCTTCATGGCTGATGATCCTTCCGGAAACCGTGCGGTACTGGCCCTCGAAACGGTCGGCGATCACCAGGATGCCGTCACCGCCGGCACCTTGTGCCGGCTTGATCACGAAGTCGCTGTGGTTGCCGATGATGTCGCCGAGCTTTTCGATTTCTTTCTCGGTGGAGATCACGCCGTACATCTCCGGCACGTGAATGCCGGCCTTGATTGCGCGTTCCTTGGTGATGATCTTGTCATCGACAATCGGGTACAGGCTGCGCTTGTTGTACTTGAGTACGTAGTCAGCGTTGCGCCGATTGATGCCCATGATGCCCCGGGCGTGCAGGGCCTTCCAGGTCTTCCAGAAACCGAACATTACGAATCGGCCTTGACGAAGGCTTTGAAGCGCATCAGCTCGGTCAGGCGGTAGCCGCGATAGCGACCCATGGCCAGCATGAAGCCCACCAGGATCAACAGGATCGCCGGGAAGGTGAACACAAAATAAATCAGTTCCGGAATGCTCATGATCAGGTGTCCCAGAGAGGCGGCGAACAGCGTACCGATCGCGACTTTCAACGCATGCCCGGCGCCGCGTTCTTCCCAGGTGATCGACAGGCGTTCGATGGTCATGGTCAGAATCACCAGCGGCAAGCCGTACAGCGAGTAATCAAGGAAGCTGGCGTCGGTATTTTCGTCCGTCAGTTTGGCCAGGCGAATGGCGTTCATTTCGCTGTTGTTCAGGCTGAAGGTGACGTTGGCTTTCTTGCCGCCCTCGACGGTGATCAGGTTGTCATCGCCGGTCCACCACAGCAGACGGTCGGTGGGCAGGCCTTGCTCGCCGGTTTCCGGGTTGAAGTACAGCCAGTCAGTGCCATTGAAGCTACGCAGCCAGAGCTCCGGGGTTTGCGGCTGATCGGCGACCAGGCGGATGGTGTGGACCTTTTCCATCGGTACGTGGGCAATGGACAGCAGCAGCTCGACGATTTTCGCTTTGTGCGCCGGTGACGGATCGCCGGCCAGCAGCAGTTTTGCGTTGTCGTCATTGGCATTGTTGACGCGTTTGATCGCTTCGCCGATGAAGGTCTCGACGTCTGCCGAGTGCTGGCGAATCGGCGCGAGCAGGGCGTCGGCGGCAATTTTTTCCGGGCCTTCGACAGCGATGCTGTCGCGGAAGGTCGGGCCTTTGACTTTGGATTTTTCACCGGTGTAGCGCTTGGTCAGCACCAGGCGGTAGTAAAGCGTCTGGTTGCCCTTGGCCCGGCGTGCGGACCAGGTGACCTTGCGGTTGCCGTCTACGCGGTTGACCGCAACGCCATAGTTGTTGGAGATAAAGCTTTCATTGAGGCTGACGTAGTCGCGACTCAGCGGTGGCACGAACATCTGGATCTTGACCGGGTCCTTGGCACTGGCGACGAACTGGACCTTGGCGTCGATGTTCCACAAGTCGTCGGTGGCGTCTTCGGTCACCGGAATGCCCAGCACGAAAATCTGATAGGCCGTAACTGAAAGGCCCAGCACCACCAATAGGGTGATCAGGATTTTCAGGTGGAGGGTAAGGGAGCGCATGGGCATTACTCTGCGGTATGAGCGTCGGTGGCGCAGGCGGGTTTGCCAGCAGCGTATTTAAGACTCGGGTCGACCAGCGCATCAAAGCGTTTCAAGGCTTCGGAACCGATCAAGAGCGGGAATTGGAATGCACTTCGGTCGGTCAGGTTCACTTCTATGCTGCGCAGCGCCGTGCCCATGCAGATGTCCAGCTCGATCACCGGGCGAGCGGTGTACTGCTTGCCTTCCTCGGGATCGAAGTCGCCAGCGCGGCGTTTGATTTTGCTCACACGTGCCAATGGGCGCTCGATCGGGTGCGAGTGGGCGGTGTCGATGGCCAGGTAAAAGCGTACCCACGATTCGCCATTGCGTTTGAAGCGCTTGATATCACGGGCACTGAGGGAGGCGGTTTTGGCCCCGGTGTCGAGTTTGGCCGCGACTTCCAGGTCAATTCCTGCCAGCTGCGCGTATTCGTTGAGACCGTACACAGTCTTTTCACCCGCGATAGCGAGACCAGGCAGACAGAGTAGACAGATCAACAGGGTGAAGGGCTTGAGTCTCATAGATCCTGGCGCGGTGCCGTCCGTTCTTCAGTTCAAGGCGACTGGCATTGCTGCACAAGCTCCTTCTCGTGCCTGCCATAAAAAGATGACAGACAAATGCGGGCGGCATTCTAGCACGGTGGTTTTATGGCGCCAGCCGCGGGTCTGTCCTTTACTTAGGTTTTACTTAAGGCGTTTATTAGACGATTGTCGACAATAGCTCTATTTCCTTTGACTGATTGCGCGATATTGGTTAGTTTTTGCCGCATTGGCTTATGAGGTGTCGACAATATGCTGKGTCAACTTGATCCTCCGGTGATGGCGTCAGACGATTCGGAAACCCTTTCCGAAAACGTCTTCCGACGCATTCAGGCGGCCATCGTCAAAGGCGAGATCGCCCCGGGCAGCAAGATCTCCGAGCCTGAACTGGCGCGCACTTACGGCATCAGCCGCGGGCCATTACGTGAGGCGATCCATCGTCTGGAAGGTCAGCGCCTGCTGGTCCGCGTCCCGCACGTGGGGGCCAGGGTGGTGTCGCTGAGTCACGCCGAACTGCTTGAGCTCTACGAAATCCGCGAGTCCCTGGAAGGCATGGCCTGTCGTCTGGCCGCCGAGCGCATGACCGCCGAAGAAATCGACGAGTTGCGTCAGGTGCTGGAAACCCATGAGCGCGATGCGGCGTTTCAGGCAGGCGTTGGCTATTACCAGCAGGAAGGCGATTTCGACTTTCACTACCGAATCATTCAAGGCAGCGGCAACCGCACACTGACGCAAATGCTCTGCGGCGAGCTGTATCAACTGGTGCGCATGTACCGCATCCAGTTTTCTGCCACGCCCAATCGTCCGCGCCAGGCGTTTGCCGAGCACCACCGGATTCTCGATGCCATCGCCGACCGTGACGGTGAATTGGCCGAGTTGTTGATGCGTCGTCACATCGGCGCTTCAAAACGCAATATCGCCCGTCACTATCAGGACGGAGCCCATCAGACAGCCACTCCACGAGGTGAGTCATGAGTTCGAACAAGAGCACACCAGGCCAGCGTTTCCGCGATGCGGTTGCCAGCGAGCATCCTTTGCAAGTGGTCGGCACGATCAACGCCAACCATGCGCTGCTGGCCAAGCGCGCCGGTTTCAAGGCTATTTATCTGTCCGGTGGCGGGGTCGCTGCCGGTTCTCTCGGTGTGCCGGACCTCGGGATTACCGGGCTCGATGACGTGTTGACCGACGTACGCCGGATCACCGATGTCTGCGACCTTCCGCTGTTGGTGGACGTGGACACCGGTTTTGGTTCCTCGGCGTTCAACGTCGCGCGCACCGTGAAGTCGATGATCAAGTTCGGCGCGGCAGCGATTCACATCGAAGACCAGGTTGGTGCCAAACGCTGCGGTCACCGCCCGAACAAAGAGATCGTTTCCCAGCAGGAAATGGTCGACCGGATCAAGGCGGCAGTCGATGCGCGCACCGA
>NZ_JBFTLU010000490.1:0-3212 GCF_056396605.1 Pseudomonas sp. 05T35 | reverse complement strand
CCGTATCGCAGCGCGGCGCGCGAGGCCATCGGCGCGGCTGCCCAGGTGACGGTGCGCGCACCACAGGACCACGACTTTGCGGCGCTGCTGGCCCGACTACATGAGCAACACCTGTATCTGATCGCGCGCATCGTGGTGTTCAAGGACGACCCGCTCGCCAGCGCGCATCCAGAGTGGAGCGTGCACACCACAGACGGCCAACCGTGGCGCGATCTCGAGAAGCTGCAATGGATGGATCCGTTTTCGCAGGATGTATGGCGGCACAATCTGGACGTCGCCGAGGAGGCGGCGCAGATGGGCTTCGACGAGGTCCAGTTCGACTATGTGCGCTTTCCCGACAAGAGCGGGCTGCACTTCGCCCTGTCCAATACCCGGCGCAACCGGACCGCGGCGATCGTCGGTTTCCTGCAGGCCGCACGCACACGGCTGGCGCCCTACAATGTATTCGTCTCTGCGGACATCTTCGGCTACGTCTGCTGGAATCTGGACGATACCGCGATCGGCCAGCAAATCGAATTGCTCGGCGAGCCGCTCGACTATATTTCACCGATGCTCTACCCGTCCGGTTTTACCTGGGGGCTGCCGGGCTTGACCAATCCGGTCAGCGATCCCGCTCAGATCGTCAGACGCTCCCTGGCGGAAGCAATCAAGCGCACCCATCTGCCGGGGGTGCGTTTTCGTCCGTGGCTGCAAGCCTTTCGCGACTATGCGTTCGATCGTCGCTTGTTTGACGCAGAGGCGATCAGTGCCCAGATCAACGCCGCCAACGCAGCCGGCACCGATGGATGGATGTTATGGAATCCACACAATCACTACAACGCCGCCGATATGCCGCACCCTTGATCGGTGCGCTGAAACGCTGGGTAATGCTGCTTGCAATGGCGGCGGCGCAGTTCGCCGGTGCCGCCGATTTCGATGCGGAGGCACGCCTGCAAGCCGCACAGATCGTCGAGGGGCAGATCACTGCCGGACGGATTCCGGGGGCCGTCGTGCTGATCGGGGACGCCACGCATGTGTTCTATCGCCAGGCCTTTGGGCAACGCGCGACAACGCCCGACCCCGAACCGATGACGCTGAGCACCGAGTTCGATCTTGCGTCGCTGACCAAGGTCATCGCGACCACCACGGCGATCATGCAACTGGCCGAAGCCGGCCGCATCGACCTGGACGCACGCGTTACACAGTATTGGCCGGCCTTTGCGGCCTTCGGCAAAGACCCGGTGACCGTTCGTCATCTGCTGGCGCACACCTCCGGCCTGCTGCCAGACCTGCCGGTGCGGCCACTGCATCCGGACCGCGAAGGCGTCTTGAGCGCGATTGCGGCGCAGCGTCTGCGGAGCGTGCCAGGTGAGCGCGTCATCTACAGTGACCTGAATTTCGTGGTGCTGGGCGAACTGGTCGAGCGCATCACCCACCGCACGCTCGACGCGTATTGCCAGGCCTACATCTTCGGCCCGCTCGGTATGCGCGACACGGTCTTTGTGCCGGACCCCGGGCGAGCGGCCCGCAGTGCACCGACACTGGCGAACAAGGCCGGTATCCGCCGCGGCCGGGTGCACGATCCGACTGCTGAATGGATGGGCGGCGTCTCCGGCAACGCCGGGCTGTTTTCCACCGCGGATGACCTCGCCCGCTTCGCGCAGATGATGCTCAACCAAGGGCGCGCGGGCGGCCTGCAGATTCTGCGGCCAGCAAGCATTGCCGCGCTCAGCAGTGCCGCCTCGCCGCTCGCGACTCCACCGTGGCGCGGACTCGGCTGGGACCTGGCCGCACCGTTCGCGTCGAACCACGACCGTCTGCCACCGATTGGCATGATCGGCCACACCGGATACACCGGCACGGGCCTGTGGATCGATCCGCTGACGCGCCAATTCATCGTTATCCTGACCAACCGCGTGTACCCGGACGACCGCGGTGACGCCCGCCCGCTACGTGCGCAGTTGCTCGCGCTGCTGGCAAGCCGGGCTCCACCTGCGAGCGTCGCG
The DNA here is from genome assembly GCF_056396605.1 of Pseudomonas sp. 05T35. Classification (NCBI taxonomy): domain Bacteria; kingdom Pseudomonadati; phylum Pseudomonadota; class Gammaproteobacteria; order Pseudomonadales; family Pseudomonadaceae; genus Pseudomonas; species Pseudomonas sp. 05T35. The sequence continues at coordinate 1,227 of NZ_JBFTLU010000490.1, read as the reverse complement.
CAAATTGGCCAATGGCTGCCATCGACGTTACCGGCGCTGAGTGCCGCCGATCGCCTGCCGATCTCGACGGGCCCGGTGCAGACCGGCATCGACGTGCTCGAGGCGCAGCGGTTTGCGCCGCTCGCCGGCAAGCGCGTGGGTTTGATCACCAATCGCAGCGGTTTCGACGCCGAGGGCCGGCGCACCGTCGACGTACTCGCGCACGCGCCAGGCGTCAGGCTGGCCGCACTGTTCTCGCCGGAGCATGGGCTGAATATCGATGTGGACGAGCGGGTCGGCGACACCCTCGACACCGCGACGGGCCTCACCGTACACAGTCTCTACGGCGCGGCGCGGCGCTTTCCGCCCGGTTCGCTCGCCGGACTGGATGCGCTGGTCTTTGACATCCAGGATGCCGGCGTGCGCTTCTTCACCTACGAGACGACGCTCGGCTACGCACTGGAGGCCGCGGCGGCGCAGCGCATTCCGCTGTTCGTGCTGGACCGGCCCGATCCGCTCGGGGCGCAGCAATTCGGCGGACCGGTGCTGGACAGCCGTCAAGAATCGTTCACCGGCTATTTTCCGGCGCCGCTGCAACCGGGCATGACGGTCGGCGAACTGGCGAGTCTGTTCAACCGCAACAAGCACATTGGCACGGATCTGCGCGTGGTGCCGATGCAGGGCTACCGGCGTGAGATGACCTTCGCCGACACCGGGCTCGGCTGGGTGCCGCTCTCGCCAAACCTGCGTACGTTGTCCCAGCTGGACCTCTACCCGGATGTCGGTTTGCTTGAGGGCGCGAGACTGAGTGTGGGACGCGGCACAGCGCATCCGTTCGAGTGGATCGGCGCGCCGTGGATCAACGCGACCCAGTTCGCCCATGCGCTGAATGCCCTCAACGTTGGCGCGCATTTCGAGCCGATCGACTTCGTGCCCACTGAATCGAACTGGCACGGTCAGCTCTGTCATGGCGTGAGCATCACGCGCAACCCGGTGCCTGAGCAACGGCCCGTCGCACGCCTGGGATTGGCGCTGCTCGCCACGCTGCATACGCTCTATCCCGGCGCGTTCGATATTGCGGCGACCCGCGGCTCAATCGGCTCGCAAATCGTCTGGCAAGCCATTCGCGACGGCATAGCGCCTGACGCCGCGCAAGCGCTCGATGCCGCAGCGCTTGAGCGCTTCGCACGACTGCGGCAGGAGAACTTGTTCTATTGATCTTGATACGACACGCCACAGCCCCTAGAC
>NZ_JBFTLU010000489.1:0-3216 GCF_056396605.1 Pseudomonas sp. 05T35 | reverse complement strand
AAATTTAACAATACGCTACTCCCCCAAACCCTAAGCAGCCTAACTAATGAATTAGAGATTAGATCATTTCAACACCTTAAAGCAAACATCAAAGCCGCTAAGAAATTTATACCACTTAAACCCTATTTACCTGCCTACTCGAAAGTTCCAGAGTTTCCGCCAGACGCTTACCTTTCCATCTATTCTAAAGTCTCCAACCTTCGACCAAGTAGTTATCCGCCCGCCTACCTGGAAGTTGACCGCATTCGATTAGCCAATCACTCGAACATCTACTCGAACGTAGAGCCGCTTTCGTCAAATGCATACTCGACCACTGATTCAGGGATTGAATCCTCTCGACGGGAAGATTTCTCGCCCTCCTATACGGAAGTTGACCCCCTCCGCCCGATAGGTTACTGGTCCGCATACTTGAATGTTCCCCGCTTTAGGCCGAGAGGTAACCCGCCTGCCTACTCGGAGGTTGACCGTCTTCGGTCGAGTGATGAACAGCCCTGCTACTATAATTCTCCCTCTGAGCGAAGCTGGTCAATCGATAATACTCTGCACTCAATGAACCCTGCTGACGACCAACCAATTACGTCTCTAACAGCGGAACCGAATCAACTCGCTCGTATAAACCACATTCGTGGAGCTATGCATGAGTCCATGGGGGCGCGAGATGTATGACTAACCCGCATGTATCAAGGTAATTATGTATGCCTACAGGAACTTGGTCATACGCACACACGGCCACACCTGGCCTCGTGGTATCGGACTCGCGTGGCCTGACGGTCAGGACCGTGCAGTTCCACCGACGGCAGGCGGGCGATCCGCTTGAAACGCGGGTCACCCATCAACGGTTCGACGCCGCTGGCCGACCGGTTGCCAGCCGTGATCCGTATTTGTTTGCCCTGGCCCAAACCGACGCATCCGTCCCCGCCAACCTGAGTCAGGTCTTCAGCCTGTCCGGCGTACCGTTGGCGAGCCACAGCGTGGACGCCGGCTGGCGACTGGCGCTGCCAGGTGAGGCCGGGCAAGCCGTCGAACGCTGGGACGGCCGTGGCAGCCACTCACGGACCGAATACGACGAACTGCTGCGCCCGGTGGCCGTGCAGGAGCGTGGAGCAGACGTTGCCGAGCACGCACTGGAGCGCTTCAGCTAYGCCRCTGCCGATGCGGACGCCGCCGYCCACAATCKGTGTGGCCAGCTGATTCGCCATGACGACCCGGCCGGCACCTTGCACCTGCTGGACCTGAGCCTCGGCGGCGCGCCGCTGCAACAGCGGCGAGATTTTTTGCGAAGCCTTGACCCACCCGACTGGCCGAACAGTGTGACCGAGCGGGATGCCTTGCTCGAAWCYGGCGACGGYGCRACYACCTGGAATAGCTACGCGCCCACCGCCGAACCGCTGAGTCAGACCGACGCACTGGGYAAYCGTCAAGCCTTCGCCTACACCGTSGCCGGCCAGCTGAAAAACACCCGGCTGACCCTGGCCGGTGACGGASAGCTCRAGAAGGTTCTGGTGAGCGCGATCCACTACAACCCCTCCGGCCAGGTCGAATCCGAAACCGCGGGCAACGGCGTGATCACCGGTCACCGCTACGATCCCGCCAACGGCCGGCTGACGAACCTCAGCGCCCACAAAGCCGATGGCACGCCGCTGCAAGACCTCAGTTACTGCTACGACCCGGTCGGCAATGTGCTGAGCATCAAGGATGCSGCGCAACCGATCCGTTACTTCAATAACCAGCGCGTCGAGCCGATCAAGACTTACTGGTATGACACGCTCTACCAGTTGATCAAAGCCTGTGGATCAGAGGCTGACATCGGGCRYGGCGGCCCGGCCCTGCCGGACTTGCARCCCCTGCCACCYGATCCCAACCAGATCGCCCACTACACCCAGACCTACCATTACGATGCAGGCGGCAATCTGCTGGATCTGSAGCATGTCGGCGCCCAGGCCCATGGCCGCACCTTGACCCGCGCCCGCTACAGCAATCGCTGCCTGCCCGAGCGCGACGGCCGGCCACCGACCGAAGCCGAACTGGCCGCCGGCTTCGATGCCAACGGCAACCTGCTTGAACTGCAACCGGGGCAGCCCCTGAGCTGGGATCTGCGCAATCAGCTACAGGCAGTGTGCCCCGTGGTGCGCGAAAACGCGAAGAACGACCGCGAGCGGTATATCTACGACGGCGACGGCCAACGCGTGCGCAAAGTTCGCAGCCACCAGACCAACGCCCGCACGCTGATCAGCGAGGTGCGTTATCTGCCCGGCGTGGAAATCCGCACCCACAGTGGCACCGGTGAAGTCCTGCATGTCGTCAGCGCTGCCGCCGGGAGCAACAGTGTGCAAGTGCTGCATTGGGTCGCCAGACAACCCGATGACATTGCCCCGGATCAGGTGCGTTACAGCCTGGGTGATCACCTGAAATCCAGTACGCTGGAACTCGACCATCAGGCCAGGCTGATCAGCCAGGAATGGTATTACCCGTTCGGTGGCACCGCGTGGTGGGCAGGTCGTTCCGCAATCGAGGCCAAGTACAAAACCGTGCGCTATTCCGGCAAGGAGCGCGATGCGACCGGGCTTTATTACTATGGATTCCGCTATTACGCACCGTGGTTGCAACGGTGGATCAATCCGGATCCGGCTGGAGATATAGACGGACTGAACAGATTCCAAATGGTCAACAATAATCCTATGGTTTTTTTTGATTCTGATGGACTCGGTCGAACTCCTGCAGGTGAAAGAACACACATCGACGAATCGGTTCAAAGCAGCGAACCGACCTATTCATACTTTGACGAAAATTTACAGGCTCGCTTTGACTTACAAAAGGAATCGAGAAAACGATTGGACTTTATTGATAACAACATGCTGCACGAGCCTGTTAGAAAATATGGAATCAGGTCGACATATGGAACCGATGATTTTCAGAATGTGTTCCAACGAGAACTGTGGACGTTCAAGTCTAATTTCCGAAACCCAAACACCTCAGATTTTTTTGCAAACGATATCGCTAGATACCAATACACTCTTATCTCAAAAAAAGAAGGTTTTTTTGGGCACCTCCCCTCCCTCATAAAAAGAGACACTGTTATAAACAAAACCACACTAAGGAAAACAAAAAAACTAGAAAGTGGATCTGAGGAAATGCTCAGAACTTTTTTGGAAGAAACACCAAATGGAAAATCCACACAAAGAATTCTGAACGACTTTGGATTGAAGGCTTGAAGGC
>NZ_JBFTLU010000488.1:0-3219 GCF_056396605.1 Pseudomonas sp. 05T35 | reverse complement strand
CAGCGGGCGCGGCCCTACAAGGCTCATCTCCCCCTTCAGAACATTCCACAACTCRGGCAGCTCATCCAAACTACTGGAGCGCAAAAACGCCCCAAATGGTGTCATGCGCTCAGCATCGGGAAGAGGTACGCCTTTTGAATCAAAAGCGTTCTTCATCGTGCGAAACTTAACCATCTCGAAAGGCTTGCCGTGGAGACCAGGCCTGACTTGGCGAAACAAAACGGGTCCTCCGAGTTTGCGGCGAATTTGAAAAGCCACAAACAAAATAACGGGAGACAACAATAGCAGGCCAAAAAAAGAAGCCAGAATATCAAAAAGCCGTTTCAACATTTTATGTTCCTAATTTGCATATCAAGGCGAGCGTCGATTTCGACCTGAAACATAATGTCATTTGCGTTTTGAAAGCCGCTTGAAAATATCGGCAAATCGTCGCACACCTTCACTTAAGGAAAGATTGTCACGATAATAAAACCGACCCTTTTCAGCCATCTCATTTCGACTCTGATCGCCAGCCAGATGCAAAGACTGGACAGCAGCAGCCAGCGACTCTGGATTTTCCGACTCAGCGACGAGTCCGCAGCCACTCAGCCGCACCAAGTCAGCTGCATCCCCATCGACTGCCATTAATAACGGTTTACCAACTGCCATATACGCCTGCGTTTTAGAAGGGATGGTCACCGTAAACAATGGATCTTTTTTCAGATGTACCAGCAACGCGTCAGCATTCGCAAGATAGCTGCCCACATCACTCATAGGGACGGAAGGTAAAAACACAACATTACGCAGACCGTTCGCTTCAGCCTTTTGCTTCAAGCGCTCAACCTCAACCCCTCCACCCAAGAAGACGAATACCAGATCGATACTCCGCTCCTGAAGAAGATTAGCGGCGTCGAGCACCGAGTCCAGAGCTTGCGCCTTGCCCATATTCCCGGCAAACAAAACGCGAAATCTTGAGGGATCTGGAAAGTTGGCGGGTAACTGATTACCGGAGGAAACCAAAAGATCCTCTGCGCACCAGTTATAGATAATTTCAATTTTGCTTTCCGGCACACCGCGCTCAGTCAGTAAACGCTTGAAACCGGGTGAAAGCACTACCAGTTGATCAACATTTTTATAGACGTAGTTACAAACTTTGGATACCAGATTGAGCGCCTTTTCATTAGCGAACATTCCGGTTGCACGCAAAGTATCAGGCCACAGATCCTGTATATCGTAAACAACCGGAATACGCCTAAAGAAACGGATAATCGTCGCTACGATACCTACTGTCAAGGGAGGGTGGTAGGCATATATCACATCAGCGCGCTTACTGAAGAACAGTCCGTAAAAAAGACTTGTTGCAGCAAAACTGACATAATTGGCTATCCGCCCAGCCCCACTTTGTCCATGACTTGGATAGAGTGGCAGTCGCGTTACTCTTACACCATCGATCAACTCACGCTGAATTAATCGCATTTTAAAACCAGGATAAATCTTGCCACCAGGATAGTTGGGGAAACCCGTAACCACCTCGACGTCAAACCCCTGTCTAACAAGCTCCCGCGCGAAAACAAGACCTTTGAAAGTCGGTTCCGGGTCAAACCATTGGGTAAGTAATAATACGCGAACTGCCATTCTATTTAGAACCTTTTCCAAACAACGCGCATAACATAATCACGATAGCTATGAATAATCCTGACTACCTTTTCCGCAACGTTTGGCATGCTGTAATCCTGCACCAGTCGCAGCGTCCGTTCATCCCCACGACTTTGTGTCTCCAAGAGTTGCAGACCTTGCATCACTCGCTCGACCTCAAGGCCGACCATCATGACAGCAGCCTCTTCCATGCCCTCTGGACGTTCGTGAGCTTCTCGAATATTCAACGCAGGGAAGTTGAGAATCGAGGACTCTTCGTTGATAGTGCCGCTGTCGGAAAGAACCGCTTTGGACTCGAGTTGAAGTTTATTGTAGTCTTTGAAGCCCAGCGGCTTAAGCAAGCGCACATTTTCGTGAAACTGCACGCCCATTGCATCTACGCGCTTCTGCGTCCGGGGGTGCGTAGATACAATAACCGGCATCCCGTAGGTTTCAGCTGTCTTATTAAGAACGTCTACCAGCTTCAAAAAGTTCTGATCAGAGTCAATATTTTCTTCGCGGTGCGCGCTGACGACAAAGAACTTACCTGACTCAAGACCCAATCGCTCAAGAACATCAGACGCCTCAATACCCTCTCGATAATAGTTCAGGACTTCAAACATTGGGCTTCCGGTCTTGATCACCATGTCTGGCGACAAACCTTCACGCAGCAGATAATCCCGAGCGATAGTGCTATAGGTCAGATTAATGTCTGCGGTGTGATCGACAATTCGACGATTGATCTCTTCTGGTACTCGCATATCGAAACAACGATTGCCAGCCTCCATATGGAAGGTCGGAATCTTGCGACGCTTCGCAGGAATCACCGCCATGCAGCTATTGGTGTCACCCAGCACCAGTAAGGCCTCAGGTTGAACCTCCGCCAGTACACGATCTACGCTAATGATCACGTTACCGATGGTTTCCGCACCCGTAGAGCCAGCCGCGTTCAGGAAATGGTCAGGCTTGCGAATACCTAGATCCTGAAAGAAAATTTCGTTCAATTCGTAGTCGTAATTTTGCCCGGTATGAACAAGTACATGATCACAATACTGATCCAGAGCAGCCATTACACGCGACAGACGAATAATTTCCGGGCGGGTTCCCACCACGGTTACGACCTTTAGTTTTTTCATTTTTTAAGCGTCACATTTCAAAAAGTGATAGACAAACAATCAGTAATACTCGCCTGCTGCCTCGCACCAACCGAAGCGAAACTCGATCGTCGCCAAGCCGCTGTCGGCTTTGGCGCAGCGCGCAGAGCCCGCTTGTCGCTGCCGAGCAAGCGACGAATGTCGCGGTACATAATGACACATTGAGTCGTTTTTTTTTGCGCCTCAGTTTAGCCAGCACCCGTTTTTTACTGCGCGTGACATACCAGCATCCAGTCGCCCCGGCGAAAGGTGTCGCGCTAGGCTGATGACAGCATACCAAGCCAAAAATCCAACCTGTACTGCGAGTGCAGCAACGCCCAAGCGCACCACGGATTCGACATCCAGATAGGTCAGAGCACCCAGCCATCAATAGACCTTCGAGGCGTCGAGAGTTTCAACGGGACGTTGTTTTCTGCCTTTGATGACGAAGCGCACCTGAACGACCTATCCC
>NZ_JBFTLU010000487.1:0-3225 GCF_056396605.1 Pseudomonas sp. 05T35 | reverse complement strand
ATTGGATAATGAGGCAGCCGCCACCGTTTTGCGTGCGTGCGGTGCAAACCTCGACAAACTCAAGCATGACCTGCAGGAGTTCATCGACTCCACCACGCCTTTGATCCCCCTTCATGACGAGGATCGCGAAACCCAGCCAACCCTGGGCTTCCAGCGTGTACTGCAACGTGCTGTTTTTCATGTACAGAGCTCGGGCAAACGCGAAGTAACCGGCGCCAACGTGCTGGTTGCAATCTTCAGTGAGCAAGAGAGTCAGGCGGTGTTCCTGCTGAAACAGCAGAGCGTTGCACGCATTGATGTCGTCAATTACATCGCTCATGGCATCTCGAAAGTGCCAGGGCATGGCGAACACTCTGAAGGTGAGCAAGATATGCAGGACGACGAGGGCGGTGAGTCTTCTTCTTCAGGCAATCCTCTGGATGCATATGCCAGCAACCTCAACGAACTGGCGCGCCAGGGTCGTATCGACCCATTGGTCGGGCGTGAAATGGAAGTTGAGCGTGTCGCGCAGATTCTGGCGCGGCGGCGCAAAAACAATCCGTTGCTGGTCGGCGAGGCAGGCGTGGGTAAAACCGCAATTGCCGAAGGTCTGGCCAAGCGCATCGTCGACAATCAGGTGCCTGATCTGTTGGCCAACAGCGTGGTTTATTCGCTCGATCTGGGCGCGTTGCTGGCTGGGACCAAGTACCGTGGCGATTTCGAGAAGCGCTTCAAGGCGCTGCTCAATGAGCTGAAAAAACGTCCGCAGGCGATCCTGTTCATCGACGAGATCCACACCATTATTGGTGCGGGTGCTGCCTCTGGCGGTGTCATGGATGCTTCGAACCTGCTCAAGCCGCTGCTGTCGTCGGGTGATATCCGTTGCATCGGCTCGACCACGTTCCAGGAATTCCGTGGGATCTTCGAAAAAGACCGTGCGCTGGCACGGCGCTTCCAGAAGGTCGATGTGTCGGAGCCTTCGGTCGAAGACACCATCGGTATCCTGCGCGGTCTCAAGGGGCGTTTCGAACTCCATCACAATATCGAATACAGTGATGAAGCCCTGCGCGCCGCTGCCGAGCTGGCATCGCGCTACATCAATGACCGGCACATGCCGGACAAGGCCATCGACGTCATCGACGAGGCGGGCGCCTATCAGCGTCTGCAGCCAATCGAGAAGCGTGTGAAACGCATCGAAGTGCCTCAGGTCGAGGACATCGTGGCGAAGATCGCGCGGATTCCGCCAAAACACGTCACCAGCTCCGACAAAGAGCTGCTGCGTAACCTTGAGCGTGATCTGAAGTTGACGGTGTTTGGCCAGGATGCGGCGATCGACTCGTTGTCGACTGCGATCAAGCTGTCCCGTGCGGGTCTGAAGTCGCCTGACAAGCCAGTCGGTTCGTTCCTGTTTGCCGGCCCTACCGGGGTCGGTAAGACCGAAGCGGCCCGGCAACTGGCCAAGGCGTTGGGGATCGAGCTGGTTCGCTTCGATATGTCCGAGTACATGGAGCGTCACACCGTTTCGCGCTTGATCGGTGCGCCTCCAGGCTACGTCGGGTTCGATCAGGGCGGCCTGCTGACTGAAGCGATCACCAAGCAGCCTCACTGCGTGCTGTTGCTCGATGAAATCGAGAAGGCGCATCCGGAAGTCTTCAACCTGCTGTTGCAGGTCATGGACCACGGTACGCTCACCGATAACAACGGGCGCAAGGCGGATTTCCGTAACGTGATCGTCATCATGACGACCAACGCCGGTGCYGAAACCGCAGCTCGGGCGTCTATCGGCTTCGCGTATCAGGATCACTCGTCCGACGCAATGGAAGTGATCAAGAAGAGCTTTACGCCGGAATTCCGTAACCGTCTGGACACCATTATCCAGTTTGGTCGCCTCAGTCATGAGGTCATCAAAAGCGTGGTGGACAAGTTCCTTACCGAACTGCAGGCGCAGCTGGAAGACAAGCGTGTACTGCTCGAGGTCACCGACGCTGCACGCAGTTGGCTGGCGGCCGGTGGTTACGATGCGACCATGGGTGCGCGACCAATGGCGCGCTTGATCCAGGACAAGATCAAGCGTCCGCTGGCGGAGGAGATTCTCTTTGGCGAACTGGCTGAGCATGGCGGTGTGGTGCACATCGACATCAAGGATGGCGAGTTGACCTTTGAGTTCGAGACCACAGCAGAAATGGCCTGACGGTTGTTGCTGTTGTTTTAAAGCAGAAGGCGCCTGGTGGCGCCTTTTTGCTGTCTGTGGGTTGGGGTTGGGGTTGGGTTTTGGGTGTATATCCATTGCTGCGGTAACGGCTGCTGGCGGTTTCGCCCTTACGGCGAGTCCCTTTTGGCAAACGCCCCAAAAGGAACCAAAAGGTCTCGCCCCGAGCGTACGGCACCTCGCTTAGGCTCGGCGTTCCCTCGTTACGGTATTCATCAGGAGGCATCGCCTACGGTCTGCTTCGCGACGACCTCCTCTCGATGTGTCCGGCTACGCCGTACGGCGCTGCGCGCCAACCTCCTGATGAACACCTCCACTCGGCCTCCCGAAGGGGCGGGTGGATCAAGATCAACAGCGGCAGGCGAGCTAACGCTCGGCCTGTTGAGTGGTGGGGGGTATGCGTTGCTTTGCCTTTTTGCCTTTTTTGTGGGAACCGGGCTTGCCCGCGATKACGACCTGACAGCCGACCAATCTCTCACAGATGTACGCCATTCAAAAGTGTGGGAGCTGGCTTGCCTGCGATGGCGGCCTGACAGCCGACCAATCTCTTGCAGATGCACGCCAATCCATTGTGGGAGCGAGCCTGCTCGCGATGGCGACCTGGCAGCCGGCCTATCTCTTGCGGATGTACACCAATAAAAACTGTGGGAGCTGGCTTGCCTGCGATGGCGGCCTGACAGCCGACCAATCTCTTGCAGATGCACGCCAATCCATTGTGGGAGCGAGCCTGCTCGCGATGGCGGCCTGACAGCCGACCAATCTCTTGCGGATGTACACCAATAAAAACTGTGGGAACTGGCTTGCCTGTGATGGCGGCCTGACTGTTGATCGGTTTCTGGTGGATGTACTCGAATTACATTGGGCCTACAAAACGCTTTGGCTTTTGATCCTGATCTGCTTTTGATCTTTCGCCCCATCGGCAGGCCGAGCGTAGGTGTCCATCAGGGGGTAGGCGCGCAGCGCCGTTCGACGAAGTCGAACACATCGAGAGGAGGTCGTCGCGAAGCAGACCGTAGGCGATGCCCCCTGATGGGCAC
>NZ_JBFTLU010000486.1:0-3234 GCF_056396605.1 Pseudomonas sp. 05T35 | reverse complement strand
CGGTTTATCTGCATCGTTATTCAGCCCATCGCTCCCTTGAGCTCAATGCGGGTCTTAAACACTTTTTCCGTTTCTGGCTGTGGCTGACCACGGCGCAGAACACCCGCGAGTGGACTGCCATCCACCGCAAGCATCACGCCAAATGCGAAACCGTCGACGACCCGCACAGCCCGGTGATCAAAGGCCTGTCCACGGTCTTGCGCAAAGGTGCCGAGCTGTACCGCGCCGAAGCGGAGAACCCCGAAACCCTGCGCATTTACGGCAAGAACTGCCCTGAAGACTGGATCGAACGCAACCTCTACAGCCGTTATCCGCTGCTGGGTGTGGCGATCATGGCCGTCATCGACCTGCTGCTGTTCGGCACTATCGGCATCACCGTCTGGGCCATCCAGATGATGTGGATCCCGGTCTGGGCCGCTGGCGTGGTCAATGGCCTGGGCCATGCCGTTGGCTACCGCAACTTCGAATGCCGTGATGCGGCGACCAATCTGGTGCCCTGGGGCATTCTGATCGGCGGTGAAGAACTGCATAACAACCATCACACCTACCCTAACTCGGCAAAACTGTCGGTGAAGAAATGGGAATTCGACCTTGGCTGGGCGTGGATCCAGGTCTTCAGCTTCCTGCGCCTGGCCAAGGTTCAGCGGGTTGCGCCGATCGCCCACCGTGTCGAAGGCAAAGGCAGCCTGGACATGGACACCGCCATGGCGATCCTCAACAACCGCTTCCAGATCATGGCCCAGTACCGCAAGCTGGTGATCGGTCCGCTGGTCAAGCAAGAGCTGGCAAAGGTCGACCATTCGGTTCGCCACCAATTCCATCGCGCCAAGCGCCTGCTCTCGCGAGAAACCAGCCTGCTGGATGACAAGCACCATGTGCGCATCCAGACCATGCTCGAGCACAGCCACGCACTGAAGGTAATTTACGAGAAACGCCTGGCCTTGCAGCAGATCTGGATCAAGACCAGCTCAAATGGCCACGACATGCTGGCGGCCATCAAGGACTGGGTCCACGAAGCCGAAGCCAGCGGTATTCAATCGCTGCGCGACTTCGCCCACCAGTTGAAAACCTACTCCCTACGCCCCGCCTGACCCTGTGGCGAGCGAGCTTGCTCGCGCTCGAATGCAGAGCATTCGCAATCCTGGCGACACGTTTTAACTGACAAAACGCAGTCGCCAGATTGGGGCGGTATACCGCCCAGCGGGAGCAAGCTCCCTCGCCACAAAAAACGGGAACTAAGCTTCAAATCCCCTATCTCAAAGAGCACTTCGCCACCCAGGCGGGCTTTGTTGTGGCCGCTGTCGAACTCGCGGCACGCCCTTTGAGATTTGTGCCGATGGTCAATAAGAATYCAGAAGACCTGTCCCTCCCACAGTGGCCCGAGGCCGCGCAAACCCTGATGGCCTTGATGCATGCCCAGGGCGAGGTCGCGCGTCTGAGCGAACGTGAGCAGTTGTTCAGTTCGCTGCTGGTCAGCGTCAATGCCGTGCTCTGGGCGTTCAACTGGGAAACACGTCAGGTGCTGTATGTCAGCCCGGCCTATGAACGTATTTTCGGTCGCTCCGCCGGCCTGTTGCTGGCTGACTATCACCAATGGCGCGACAGCGTTTACCCGGACGATCTGGACTATGCCGAACGCAGCCTGGCCCAGGTGCTCGAAAAAGGTGCCGTTGAAGACCGCGAGTATCGAATCATCGCTGCCGACGGCCAGATGCGCTGGCTCAGCGACAAGTGCTTCATCAATCGTCAGGCCGAACCCGGGCAACCGCTGATCGTGGTCGGCTTCGCCGAGGACATTACCGAAAAGAAGCAGTTGGAAACCGAGCTGCAACGCCTCGCCACCACCGATGTGCTGACCCAAAGCAGCAACCGCCGACACTTCTTCGAATGCGCCAGCCGCGAGTTTGAACAGGCCCGCCTGCAAGGTTCACCGCTGGCGTTTCTGTTGCTGGATATCGATGACTTCAAACTCATCAACGACACGTACGGCCATCAGCAAGGCGACCAGGTGCTGCAACAGCTCGCTGAATGCGGGCGCGCGGCATTGCGCCGTGGTGACCTGTTCGGGCRCATTGGCGGTGAAGAGTTTGCAGCGGTATTCCCCGGCTGCGCGCCAGAGATGGCGAGACAGGTCGCCGAGCGCCTGCAACGGGAAATCCAGCGTTTGAGTTTCAGCCATGACGGGCAGACGTTTGGCATCACCATCAGCCAGGGCCTGACCAGCCTCACGGCTGAAGATGCGACCGTCGACAGCCTGTACGCCCGCGCCGATGCCGCGATGTATCGAGCCAAACGCCAGGGCAAGAACCGAATAGTCTCCGGCTGAAGCAAAATCCAGAGTCAACACAGAACTAATGTGGGAAGGGCCGGGCGACGTTCGCTTGCTCGCGAAGCTTTTGGCGGTCTTGAAGTCCTCTTCGCGAGCAAGCCCGCTCCCACAGGGTTTGTGTCAGGTTTACTTTTTGCGCAGGCGCATCAATTCCGGCAGGCCGATTTTGAGCAGACGCGCCGTTCGGCTTTTGGCCAGTTCTTCAACGCCTTCATGCTCGGTCAGGCGAGCGAGTTGCGCCGCCAGGTTCATCACCAGCGCTTCACGGGAATACACCCCGCCACCGAGCTGATAGACCGCCGCAATCAGCTCTCGCAACTCCAACGGAAGCCGCCAGCGAGTACGCAACGCCGAACCATAGGCCGCGCCAAATTCAGCCAGTGCGTCGCCGACTTCTTCCAGTTCGTCCAGTTCGCCCCCCGCCTGTTTCCACTCCTGCAAGCAACGCAACAGCGCCAGATCGCCGAGACGATGGAGCATGCCGGCGCAATAGCAACGCTCCTGATCGAGATCAAGCAAGCGCGCCAGGCTCCGTCCGTATTCTGCGGTGTGCAGTGACAGCTCCCAGTAGCGCTCGGCGTAATCGGCCAGGCACGGATCACTCAGCTTCGCACTGCGCTTGAGGGCCAGGCCAACGATCAGGTTCATGCTTTGTCCGGTGCCCAGGCGGTTCAAGGCCTGGGACACGGTCTGCACGGTATCGCCAAGGTGCTGCGAGGCGCTGTTGGCGGCGGCGATCAGCACCGCAGTGATCTKCGGGTCTGTGCGCACTTCTTCTTCCAGCAGCTTCAGATCGAGGCCATCGGGATTCAGGCTGCGCTTGACCGCCAGTTGCACGTCCGTGAGCAACGGCGCGCCGTCCGCCAACTCACGCCGACGCTCAAGGAAGGTCGACAAGGTCATGC
>NZ_JBFTLU010000485.1:0-3247 GCF_056396605.1 Pseudomonas sp. 05T35 | reverse complement strand
GTATCCGGGATCTATACATGCACTGAGATAAACGAACTGATATCTGCAATGCCGCCCGGTGTGTCCGGGAACTACGCTGATGATGTCCCTGTGCAGAAATCAGAACCATGAGTGCAAACCGCACACACCACGCCATAACAGGCTCTGCCCGCCGACCGGAATTGCTGCTGATTCTCGGCAGTTCACTGACCGTCGTCGCGATCATCGCCATCGTCACCTTCCTGCTGATCCGCGAACACGCCAATGCCATGCAGGCGGCCACGCGGGGTGCGACCAACATCGTGCAACTGATCGATGCCGATGTGCTGCGCAACGTCGAGCTCTATGACCTGTCACTGCAAGGATTGATCGCTGCCGCCCAACGTGACGACCTGCAGAAGGTTTCGGCGCAGATCCGCCACCTGGTGCTGTTCGACCGCGCAAGTACTGCACGCTACAAGGGTGATGTGCTGCTGCTCGACAAGCACGGCGATGTGATCGCCAACTCGTCGTCGATTCAGCCCAAATCGGGCAATTTTGCAGACCGTGACTACTTCCAGGCCCACGTCAGCAACAGCGATAACGGGATGTTTATCAGTCGCCCGTTCAAACCCCGTTGCGACTGCCCCGAGAACGATCAGTGGCGCATCAGCTTCAGCCGGCGCATCTCTTCGCCCACCGGGGAGTTTCTTGGCGTTGCCGTCGCGTCCATGCAACTGGAGTACTTTGACGAGCTGTTCAGCAGCCTGGACATCGGCTCTAACAGTACCCTCAACGTGCTCGACAAGGACGGCATACTGCTGGCGCAAAAGCCCATGCTGACCGATGCCAGCATCGGCAAGAGTTTCGGCAATCGACCCAACGTCATACGCATCATGCGTGAAGGCAGTGGCAGCTTCAGCAGCCTGTCGAGCATGGACCACCAGGAACGCCTGTACACCTTCTCGCGCGTCGGCAACCTGCCGTTGACGGTCAGCGTCGCACTCTCCATGGACGAAATCTTCGCCAGCTGGAAGCGCACGGCGTACGTGATCAGTGGCGCAACCGGGGTGTTGTGTATCGGCTTGATGTGGCTGACCTTGCTGCTGTGCCGCGAATTTCGCCTGCGCCATCACGCCGAGCAGGAACTGGCGCAACAGGCCGCCGTCGACGCCCTCACCGGCGTGGCAAACCGGCGGACCCTCGACCAGGCCCTGAACCGCGAATGGTCCCGTGCCCAGCGCTCGGGCAAGCCGCTGTCAGTGCTGATGATCGACGCCGATCACTTCAAGTCGTTCAACGACCGTCACGGCCATCACGGCGGCGACGATGCGTTGCGCGTACTCGCCCGGGTGATCAGCGAAAACATCCGTCGCCCCTCCGATCTCGCTGCGCGCTATGGCGGTGAGGAGTTTTCCGTGGTGCTGGCCGAGACTGACAGCGCCGGAGCCCTGCGGATTGCCGAAAATATCCGCGCGGCAGTCGAGCAACTGCCACCGTTCGAAGGCGACGAGTCCCCCATCACCGTCAGCATCGGCCTCAGCACCTCGACAGGGCAACCGGGCGAGAGCCTGGAAAACCTGATGCATGCAGCCGACAAAGCGCTGTATCAGGCCAAGTACGGAGGGCGCAACCAAGTGGTCGCCAATTGAAAGATCGCAGCCAGTCGTCGGAGCTGCCGCAGGCTGCGATCTTTTAAAAGAACCATAAAAAGGCCAATGCCGAGCGTTGGCCTTTTTCCTTTGAGCAGCCTCCAGCGCAATGCAGGTTCTCAAAAAAGACCATTGATTGAGTCATTGTCAGGACGTCGAGAGTGCTGAAGCATGACCGATAGCCGTCGTCCGTTTCATTCGATTAGTTGTCCTGATTGAGCATTTTCGTAACCCTGGCCGTTACGTAAGCTGATTTCCCGTCGCGACCGCACGAGCGGAACGCTAACCGCCTGCGCTYCAAAGAGATCTTCCAGTCGCACGACCTGATTCGCAATGTCGATGAGCACATGGAATTCGATACTGCGGCCATCGTGTGGGAGTTTTCCAGGGCCAACGCGATTCACACCCAATACTTCCTCTGAGGACGCCGGCATGAAGCCGCAAACGCTTGCACCCATTGACTCGATCAGCCAGGAGAAGCATTCCTTGAGTGTCCTGGCCGTGCTCGTCGCTCTGTTTCTCGCTGCCATGGACAGCACTGCAGTCAGCACCATACTGCCGCAGATCAATGCGCAAATGCAGGATACAACGCTCTATCCCTGGGTTGTCTCGGGCTTCTTGCTGCCTCTGGCACTGATTGCGCCGCTGGCCGGCGCACTGGCTGATCGGTTCGGAATTTCTTCGATGATGAAAGGCAGCCTGCTGATCTTCATCGCTACGTCGGCAGTGGTTGCCAGTAGCCAGAGCATGGTCATGCTGATTGCAGGCAGAGCCCTGCAAGGCATCGGGGCCGGTGGCATCATCGTTCTTTCCTACTCGATGCTGGCATCGCTCTTCGAAGGGCCAAAGCGTGCCAGCATGCAGGGAATGCTCAGCAGCGTCTGGGGCCTGGCTGCAGTATTGGGCCCTGTTGCCGGTACTGTACTGGGCAGCACCTTGAGCTGGCGTGCAGTTTTTTGGCTCAATCTGCCACTGGGCTTTCTGGCATTGATGGTGCTGCTTTTCACACCCGTGATCGGCCGAGGTCAATCAGCCAGGACCGTAGATCCCATAGCGCAGTTTTTTTTTGGCCATCGCCGCGTGTGCGGGACTGTTCATGTTGAGCAGTCAGCACCTTGACATGATCGCGCACCCGATACAGACGCTGGCGATCGTGATGCTCATCAGTCTTGTAGCACTGGTCGCTCGAGTCCGCGCGGCACCCGCCGGCAGTCCGGTGCCATTGGGGTTCTTTGATCGGCCAGCGCTGGGAGCGGTCATGGCCTTGGTGGTTATCTCGAGTATCGGCTTGTACGCCACGGTCAGCTTGTTGCCCATCGCTCTCAGCCGTTCGGCGGGCAGCGCATTATCGACAGGGGTGCTGATCATGCTGGCAGCGTTAGGCTGGGTGGTAGGCGCGACCGTCTGTGGCAAGCGTCTGTCGAGCGTCGGCTTCAGGCCCATGGCGATAGTTGGGATGTCGATGCTGATGCTCGGTTGCATAGGGGTGGCTGCGGGACTGCAATGGTCGCAGTGGTTGGCCATTGGTGCAGGCCAGATACTGGTCGGGCTGGGGATGGGCTTGACGGCCACTACGACCCTGGTGCTCGCGCAGAACAGCGCCCCGCATGATCAGTTGGGAGCCTACACGTCCACGG
>NZ_JBFTLU010000484.1:0-6803 GCF_056396605.1 Pseudomonas sp. 05T35 | reverse complement strand
TGGTACTTGATACCATCACGGGCGATGTAATACAGGGTAACGCTGTGAGCCTTGATGGTGATCCCGCGTTCACGCTCAAGGTCCATGGAGTCCAGTACCTGGGCTTCCATTTCGCGCTCGGCCAGGCCGCCGCACATCTGGATGAAGCGATCGGCCAGAGTCGACTTGCCATGGTCAATGTGGGCGATGATGGAGAAATTGCGGATATGACTCAAATCACTCACGGATCAACACTCAAAAAGGCTGCAGGCATAGCCCGCCGAAAAATAGCCGGGAATTGTACCTGATACACGACGCAAGCGTCACGTTCGCAGGTCAACGGTATTGGATACAAAAACGCCCCGCTCTTGCGAACGGGGCGTTTGAGTGTCAGCCGGGGCAGGAAATACCTGCGATCAACCGGCTCGGCGCAGCATCCAGAGACCGGCCACCGCACAGATACCGGCCGGAACCAGCACCGCGAACAACGGCGAGAAGCCGAAGACCAGACTTGAAGGCCCGAGCAAATCCTGAGCGATACGGAAGGTAAAACCGACCAGTACACCCGTGAATACGCGCTGCCCCAGGGTCACCGAGCGCAGCGGGCCGAAAATAAAGGAAATCGCCATCAGCACCAGGGCAACAGTGACCAGTGGCTGCAACACCTTGACCCAAAACGCCAGCCAGTAACGGCCATTGTTCAAGCCCTGATCCGCCAGATAGTGGATGTAACCCCACAAACCACTGATCGACAACGACTCCGGCGCCATGATCACGGTGTTCAGCAGTTGCGGGCTCAACGGGACTTCCCAGCGTTCTTGCGGGGCTGTGACCACTTCGGTACTGCCATCGTGGAACACCGTGGTGGTGACGTCATTGAGCTGCCAATGATCCGTTTCGAACTGCGCACGCTTGGAGAAGCTCGAGGTCAGCATGTGACGCTCGCGGTCAAAACGATAGCGAGTCACACCGTACAGAATGCCATCCGGCTGCACCGAGTTGATGTGAATGAACTCATCACCCTGGCGGTGCCACATACCGTGCTTGGCGCTCTGCGCATCACCAATGCCCTGAGCCAGGGAGCGATTGGCCTGGGCCACGTTTTCCGCAACGGGCGCAACGTACTCGCCGACCAGCACGCCTGCCAGCATCAACACCAGCATCGGCTTCATCA
Organism: Pseudomonas sp. 05T35; assembly: GCF_056396605.1. Taxonomy (NCBI): domain Bacteria; kingdom Pseudomonadati; phylum Pseudomonadota; class Gammaproteobacteria; order Pseudomonadales; family Pseudomonadaceae; genus Pseudomonas; species Pseudomonas sp. 05T35. Next base: position 5,650 of record NZ_JBFTLU010000484.1, on the reverse strand, counting down.
CCGCCCAGACGATTCGACCGATGGACACGCCCGCGGCGCGCATGATGGTCAATTCACTGCTGCTGGCCAGGCTACCCAGGCCAATCAGGCAACCGATCAGTGCCGCCATCGGCAGCATGTCATAGACCCGACGTGGCGCTGTCAGCGCCACGTAGCTCAATACGTCGGTGAGGGTATAGGTATCCGTGACATCACTCATCTCATCGATGAAGGCAAACAAGGTCGCCAGGCCCAGAATGATCCCCAGTACCGCCAGGATCGCCATGAAAACACTGCCACCAATGTAGCGATCGAGCTTAACCACGGGTCACCTCCAGCGCACTGCGGCGACTCGCCATTTTCAAACGCAACGGTTCCCAATAGAGCAGCCCCAGGCCAATGGCCAGGAATATTGCGTGAACCCACCACAGACCCAGTGCCGGGGGGATCTTGCCTTTCTCCAGAGCACCGCGTGCGGCGATCAGGATCGTCAGATAAGCCATATATAGAAGAATCGCCGGCAGCAACTTGAGGAAACGTCCCTGGCGCGGATTGACCCGCGACAAGCCCAGGCTGACCGTCGTAACGGTAGCCATTGTCGAGAATCAGGTAGCGGTTGCCGTCTTCCTTGATTTCCTGACGGCCCTTCTCGGCCACCAATACGGAAATGCCGCGATCCTTCTGATCGGCGGAAAGACGCTTCTCCGAGATGAATACACCGCCCAGATTGATCCGGTCATCGGACATCTGCTCGGTATATGTCACCCGCGAACCATCGCGCAACGCCTGAAAACGGCCCGGCACCAGGGTGTCGAACTCGGTCATGGCATCCTGCTTGTTCAGCAGCAACTGGAACTGATTGGCGCCTTGCGGTGCCAGGCTCAGGCTCAGCCAGGCCACGATCACGGCCACCAGCGCAGCTGGAAAGAAGGTCATGCCCAGCAGACGCTGCTGGCTCATGCCGGTCGCGGAGAGCACGGTCATTTCGCTTTCAAGGTACAGGCGACCGTAGGCCAGCAGGATCCCGAGAAACAGCCCCAAAGGCAGAATCAGTTGCAGGAAACCCGGCAGACGAAAGCCCATGATCAGGAACAGCGAGCCTGGGTCCAGGGCGCCCGAAGCGGCCTGGGCCAGGAACTTGATGAAGCGCCCACTCATGATGATGACCAGCAGCACAGCGCTGACGGCGCTCAAGGTCAACAGGACTTCGCGGGACAGGTAACGGAAGACAATCAAACCAGACACTCCAGGGCTGTCAGGCTAAGGCGGCCAAACAAGCAAACATATCGGGCGGCCCGCAGGGCTGAGCCGCCAAAAAAGATGGCGCATTATCCTGTGATTGAACGCGCCTGTCACTGCGCACGCTCAAGCAGCCGTGCAATGGCGTAAAGATCACCTGCGCGAGGGTTGTCAGGCGCACGAAGCGAGGTTCAAACTGCGGCCTTTGTCGCTGGCCTGCACCAGCGTCTTTCTATAGATAGGCAAACGTGTGCGCGCATCGCGTAACACGCTGCACTTTGACCATTTATTCAGGGACCCGGACATGGAACTGGTTGTAAAAAGCGTTAGCCCAGAAACGTTGAAAACCGCCACTCTGGTGGTCGCCGTCGGCGAAGACCGCAAACTCGGCACTGTCGCCAAACAGCTCGACGAGCTCTGCGGTGGCGCGATCAGCGCAGTCCTCAAGCGTGGCGACCTGGCCGGTAAAGTGGGTCAGAGCCTGTTGCTGCACAGCCTGCCAAACCTCAAGGCCGAACGCGTATTGCTGGTTGGCGTGGGTAAAGACGCCGAACTGGGCGACCGTCCGTTCCGCAAAATCATCGCCGGCGTACTGAACACCCTCAAAGGCCTGGGTGGCAACGATGCCGCACTGGCGCTGGACGAAGTCGCGGTCAAAGGACGTGACAGCTATGGCAAGACCCGCCTGCTGGCCGAGACCCTGGTCGACGGCGAATACACCTTCGAACAGTTCAAGAGCCAGAAGTCCGATCCGCGCGCCCTGAAGAAAATCACCCTGCTGACCATCAAGGCTGCGCAGGCTGAAGTCGAACGCGCCGTGACTCACGCCACTGCAATCGCCAACGGCATGTCCTTCACCCGCGACCTGGGCAACCTGCCGCCGAACATCTGCCACCCAAGCTTCCTCGCTGAACAGGCCAAGAACCTGGGCAAGGCCAACAAAGGCCTGAAGGTCGAGATCCTCGATGAGAAGAAGATCAAGGAACTGGGCATGGGCGCGTTCTACGCCGTGGGCCAGGGTAGCGATCAACCGCCACGCCTGATCGTCATGCAATACCACGGCGCCAAGAAATCCGAGAAGCCTTACGTGCTGGTCGGCAAGGGCATCACCTTCGACACCGGCGGCATCAGCCTCAAGCCGGGTGCCGGCATGGATGAAATGAAGTACGACATGGGCGGCTCGGCCAGCGTCTTCGGCACCTTGCACGCAGTGCTCGAATTGAAACTGCCGATCAACCTGGTGTGCATCCTGGCCTGCGCCGAGAACATGCCAAGCGGCGGCGCGACCCGTCCTGGCGACATCGTCACCACCATGAGCGGCCAGACCGTGGAAATCCTCAACACCGACGCCGAAGGCCGCCTGGTGCTGTGCGACGCCCTGACCTACGCCGAACGCTTCAAGCCACAGGCCGTGATCGACATCGCGACCCTGACCGGTGCCTGCGTCGTCGCCCTCGGCGCCCACACCTCGGGCCTGCTGGGCAACAACGACGAACTGATCGGCCAACTGCTGAGTGCAGGCCAACAGGCCGACGACCGCGCCTGGCAACTGCCGCTGTTCGATGAGTACCAGGAACAGCTGGACAGCCCGTTCGCCGACATCGCCAACATTGGCGGCCCGAAAGCCGGCACCATCACGGCAGCCTGCTTCCTGTCGCGCTTCACCAAGAACCTGAAGTGGGCGCACCTGGACATCGCCGGCACGGCCTGGACCAGCGGCGGCAAGGACAAGGGCGCCACTGGCCGCCCGGTTCCATTGCTGACCCAATACCTGCTGGACCGCGCCAAAGCCTGAAACTGAAGATCCTGAACGGCGTCATCCGCGGATGACGCCGCGCAGGCATCAGGAACCGCAATGACCAAAGTCGACTTCTATATCCTGCCCAGCGCCGATCCTTCAGCGCGGCTGGATTTTGCCTGCAAACTCACCGAAAAAGCCTGGCGCATGGGCCACCGTATCTACCTGCATTGCAGCGATGCCGCCCAGCGTGACGATCTCGATGCACGCCTGTGGGCATTCAAAGGCGAAAGTTTCGTGCCTCACGGCCCCGCCGAAAACGAACCGGACGGTTTGGTAGTGCTCGGCCTGGGAGACGATCCAGGACAACACCAGGACTTGCTGGTCAATCTCGACCTCAAAGTCCCGTCTTTTGCCCAACGCTTTGCCCGTGTGGCCGAAGTGGTGGTTGAAGACCCGACTATTCGTCAGGCCGCGCGGTGCAAGACGTGATCGACGACTTCGCCCCGCACATCGAAACCGAAATCAAACGTCGGCTGGATGCACGGATGGAGCGGCTGCTCAGTCAATATCACTCCTGAGCTCGGCTGGCTTTAAGTACCCACGGCAGCTCGCTGCCGTGCGCCCCTCTTAAACTTCGCTCCCTGCTTCCTTCGCATTCAATGCTATTGCGATGCCCCTCTGACACCGCCTGTCGTAACTGCCATTTCTGATAGTAGTTACACGCCCCCCCAAAAAATAACGCTCACATAACACTTCCTGTACTTGGAGAAATATCATGAGCCCCCCTACCATCATCAACCCCGATACCTTGAACTCACGGGAAAGGATGCCGCCAACGCCACCGTCTATATTTGAGAGGAAAAGGGAGAGCATAGCCTGTAACACTTCAGCACAGCTGATTGAAAATCACCAACATTGACTCGCTAGCTTCTACCACCACAGACTTTAAAACGCCCAATGCAATACATCGGGCGCCGGGCGAAACAAGCGAACATTTATTCCTGGCTTAGACACATGGTTTACCCGGCAACCAAAAACAGTAAAGATAATTATTTACTGGGGAGGTGACACAGTCACCATACCACTTTCACTTTCTAGTTTTTGATTTCTGTAAATCTCCCACTTCTTCAGACCCTTGTTAAACGATACTGAAATACGCTGCCCAGGCTTTACCTCAAGCCGTTCAAAGCTCTGACCAACAATAAAGGTGCTTTTTGATGAAGCATTACTAACAGTAACAAGATTATAAGTCGGACCCATTTTGTCTTCGCTCGGCAAGACTGTTTCTGGTCGCCAATCCGCATCGGTCAGATAATACTCAGCCATCCTCGCTTGAAGCATAACGTCTATTTTTTCTCTTTCTGTCAATTCGGCAGCATACGCACCTACAGCAAAAATCATACAAGCGGCAATCATAATCATTCGTTTCATAACCAGACTCCTTGCATTAAATAGTTTTATCCTTCGAAAAGACTCAATCAAGTTTTATTGAAACCCGATCACCTTCAACACTACCAACGTCTTATAGCAAGATGAGCAAGTCTTTCCCCTTCCCCATCAGGCTAAAATCATGCTCAGACCCAATACCCTCATGAAGGGGTAGCCGGGTCATCACGTCACTCGCCCTTCGCCCCCCGCCCCGCTATACTTCCCGGCTTTTCCTGAATAAATGCCAATAGGGTCCCGCCGCGCATGGATAAGACCTACCAGCCGCACGCCATTGAAACTTCCTGGTACAACACCTGGGAGTCAGAGAATTACTTCGCCCCGCAAGGCGCGGGCGAGTCCTACACCATCATGATCCCGCCGCCGAACGTSACSGGCAGCCTGCACATGGGTCACGGCTTCAACAACGCGATCATGGACGCCCTGATCCGTTTCCGCCGCATGCAGGGTCGCAACACCCTGTGGCAGCCGGGCACCGACCACGCCGGTATCGCCACGCAAATGCTGGTGGAGCGTCAGCTCGAAGCCAAGGGCCAGAATCGCCACGATCTGGGCCGCGAAAAATTCCTCGAGAAAGTCTGGGAGTGGAAGGATGAGTCCGGCGGCAACATCAGCCGTCAAATCCGCCGCCTCGGCTCGTCCGTCGACTGGAGCCGCGAACGCTTCACCATGGACGACGGCCTCTCGGAAGCGGTCAAGGAAGCCTTCGTGCGCCTGCACGAAGACGGCCTGATCTACCGCGGCAAGCGTCTGGTCAACTGGGACACCAAGCTGCACACGGCGATTTCCGACCTCGAAGTGGAAAACCACGACGAAAAAGGTTTCCTGTGGAACCTCAAGTACCCACTGGCCGACGGCGCCAAGACCGCTGAAGGCAACGATTACCTGATCGTCGCGACCACTCGCCCGGAAACCATGCTCGGCGACGCCGCCGTGGCGGTTAACCCGAACGATGAACGCTACAAAGCCCTGATCGGCAAGTATGTCGAGCTGCCACTGGTTGGCCGCCGCATCCCGATCATCGCAGACGATTACTGCGACCCTGAATTCGGCACTGGCTGCGTGAAAATCACCCCGGCCCACGATTTCAACGACTACGAAGTCGGCAAGCGCCACAACCTGCCGCTGCTGAATATCTTCGACAAGAACGCCCACGTTCTGCCAGCGGCCCAGGTGTTCAATCTGGACGGTACGCTGAATACCGAAATCGACGCCAGGATCCCGGCCGAATACACCGGCCTTGAC
>NZ_JBFTLU010000483.1:0-3261 GCF_056396605.1 Pseudomonas sp. 05T35 | reverse complement strand
TGTCACGAATGGGAGGTAACGATCCGAAGCAGTTATTCGTGACAGGCAGAAATCGGCCTGAAGCAGACACTCAAAACGTCTACTAAACCGGGACGGTTCAGTACGCGTTTTCGCTGCAGGTATTTGTCGGCCTGCACCTGCAGTAGATCTGTTCAGACCAAAACATCCTGAGATGACAGCCAAGCCTAAAATCTAACCGCCAGATCCCCCAGCACAGAATAGGATGCTTCGCTTATGATAGGTATGCCGTCGTGATCGACGAATTTCGCGCCAGGCAAATAGCGAAATCCTGGCGCGGAATTTGCCCATAGCGTCCATTATGCGAGGCTATTAGCCTCCCGAATGATTTCCGTCAATTGAGGAATATTGCATGCCCCCAGAAACCTGTATGTTTTGTGAGAATTTGGCGGGTAGTGAAGAGCATGTTTTCCTCTCATCTTTAGGTGGGCGAGCAGTTACGCGTCGAGCTACGTGCCTCGATTGCAATAACTCTTTCGCCAGCGAGGAAACAGGCAAGGTCGATGACGCTCTTGCTGAAGCACTCATTCAAATTCGTAATGCGCTAAAAATCTGGACTGGACGCGGTAAACCACCACCGACGATCTTTCGAGCTGGAACGATGGATGACGGAGTTGAATTTGACCTTGCACCAGGCGTGGTACCGCTTGTGAGAGCAGCCCAAATCCCAGATCAGCTTGTGCCAGGCCAGGTGATAGTTGCAAGGGACGTCAAAGATGCTAAACGGTTAAAATCAATTTTCGAAAAACGAAAATGGCCACTTTCAACAGATCAGGCGGTGCTAGTTACTAAGAAAGTCCCAAACATCCATTTGCGCGCTTTATTTGATGGCAATAAGGTGTGGCGATGCGTGGCAAAGACTGCCGTAGTTGGATGCGTTGTGCTTTATGGGAACGACCAAGCCAAAGCGGTTATTTCACCTGAACTGCTGACGTCCATTAGGCATGGGACTCCGCCTATTGGCCAGTTCGCAGGGTGGGACTATATAAATGATTGGCCTCAGGTCACGAGTTTAACGCCGCACAAAAACACCCCAGATGCCAGTCAATCCGGTTTTGAGCATTCATTGATCGTCACGGATGTTCAAGATCGATTGGTCGCTTATGTGGAGTTGTTTGGAGGATGGCGCTTTTCGGTCAATCTCGGCCCAAAGGCTGGCCTTCCGTTGAGAGGCATTGTTCTCAACCCTCGCTCGTCGAAGCCTGCTCGCTTTGAAGTCAACGCGATAGCCCCTGATTCATATTTACCTCGTACAGAGCAATCTTTTGAGACCGAGCATCAAAGAGTTTGGGCAGAGGTAACAGTTGCTGCTAATAGAGCAATGGAACGTTGGAACATTGAGTCTAAAGCACAATATGCACAGGATCTTTCAGATGATCTGATTAGTGCGGTTAGCGATGCTGGGGATGATGAAACTCAGCGCCAAAAAGTCATTGACGACTTCGCGGCTAAGCTCGTCTTGGTGGAATGGGGGGATACTTGGGAATCTGATCTTGGCACTCTCCTAGATGAAGATGCTTAGGCTGAAGGCTCCTAGCACGTTTTTCGTGAAAAAAGGGGCAGATTTACTTTTTATTGCGTCGAGGCTGATGGCARAYAAATAARTYTGYCCCCTTTTCATTCATGGGAGACCACAATGCCCTCCATGATGCTAGATACCAGGCCGAGCTATTTAGATTGGTCTATGAGTTGACTCAGAAAGCAAAATAGCAGGTTCAAGGCCACACGAAGAGTGCTCCATCTGAGGGGAAGTTTTAATCACCCCTAATTTCGTAGTCACTCGGTGGCCGCTTTGGGCCGTATCCTGCCCGTCAGGTCTGGCTTCTTTGGGCTCAGGCTGTGTGAAAACGCAGGCAGTGTTTTGATGTCTGCGTCGCTACGTAAAATTTGCCAGTAATGGGTTGATCAGCCGGACTGGAAATTTGCGTAGGAAGGCGTTTTCGTTCTGGTCTAGGGCCGAATAAATACAGATCCTACAGTAACCTAAGAATCCCTCACCTTGCCCCCCCTATGGGATGAAGCTTATAGTCCGCCCCGTCGCCCAAATGGCGACCAGGTTTGGCGACCTGTCGATCGGGTGCAAAAGCGCTGTGCTTTTTTGCAGGCGCTGTTGCACGCTCGCAAAGCTGTCTTTATGGCAGCTGTGCGCGGGAGACCTTCGGGTCTGCCGGTATTCCGATCCCGGTTCGCCAACCTGCGTACAGCTGCCACCCAATCGTTTGGCGACGATTGGGGGCGGTCAACCTTTGCATTGATCGGAGTTTTCAAACATGGATAGATACATGCCCCTCACCGGAATCGACCTGATCCCGGCCTCCCTGCTCATCGACACCCAAGCCCCACTCGACGTACTGCAAGCCACCGCCGACTACCGCATCCGCACCGTCACCCAGGTTCTCGAAAATATCGCTTTTCGTGCCGACCTCGAGAGCGACACCGTGGTGCTGGCCGACTTCGCCAAGCTGCTGGCCATTCCGTTGCGCGATGGGTGTGATGTGATGGATGTGATCGGCAGACGCTTGCGGGAGCAGGCGTCGAAGTGAATGTAAACGGGCGCCTTGAAGGCGCCCGTTTTGTGTACCGGGGAGCGATAGTGTCGTGAGATCAACCGGAACGGCGCTATTTGATCTGCACAATGACCGGGCCTTCCGTGACAATCGGCGGGCTCGCGTGGATATGCGAGGCATTTTTCTGAATCCACTCGCGCGCGACTTTCAAGCTCGCATCGCTGCCGGCCTTGTCCGTGCAAACCGTCACCGCAGTACCGCCATCCCCCGTATTCAGCAGCGTGTAGCTGACGAGGCCAGGCACTGTTCGAAGAGCAGCTTCGACATCGGCCTTGCGCTCTTCCAAGAGTTTGAATAGCTGCTGTGCTCCAGTACCCAGGTAGGTTCTTATCACCGCATACATAGTCGTCTCCTTTGGGAGTCCCGTCTTGATGCCAAGCCAGATCCGATGATCGCTGCTATCACTCAGGTTTCAGTTCACTCCCGACTTATTAAGTTTAGTCAATCGCCAGTGGCAAACGAGATGCAATGACTACCGGCCAGGGAGGTTCCAGTTGCCATGTGTTGCGAGAACCCCGCCCAGTAAATGAGTGCGGGCACGATGACAATGCCCCCACCAATTCCAAAAAAACCGGCAGTAACCCCTCCCAAAGCTCCGATGACTGCGAACAAGAGCCATGCTGGCATGGGAACCTCCTCTTGATGGAACGACCCATTTCGAGTCTCAGCAATAGGG
>NZ_JBFTLU010000482.1:0-3262 GCF_056396605.1 Pseudomonas sp. 05T35 | reverse complement strand
CTGGTTGGCCAACCGGCCAGTGATTTCCATCTGGACGCAAACAGCCAGGCCCTGAATCTGCCATCGATACCCGGCGCGCTTCCGAGCACCTTGTTGCAACGGCGCCCGGACGTCGCAGCAGCCGAGCGAAGAGTCTTTGCCRCGAACGCCGGCATTGGTGTCGCCCGAGCGGCCTGGTACCCGGACTTCAGCCTGACGGGGCTGCTCGGAGGGCAAACCGCCGGCAGCGGCAATCTGCTGGCCGCCGGCAACCGCTATTGGGCGCTGGGGCCGTTGGTCAATCTGCCGATTTTCGACGGCGGTCGCCTGGATGCCAACGAGCGCCAGGCCAAGGCCGAGTTCGAAGAAGCGGCCGCCCATTACCGCAGTCAGGTGTTGCGAGCGGTACGCGAAGTCGAAGACAACCTCGCGCAAATGCGTGACCTGCAGCGCGAGGCTGAGGATGAGCAGGCCGCCGTCAACGCCGCGCAAACGACCCAGGCATTAGCCATGAACAGCTACGAAGCCGGGGCCGTGAATTATCTGGATGTGGTGACCGCACAAACCGCCGCTCTTCAGGCGCAGCGACGCTTGCAGGATCTACAGACCCGGCAATTGCAGGCGAGTGTCGGGTTGGTCGTGGCGCTGGGAGGGGGCTGGAACAACGCAGACTGAAACCGACCGGCAACCCATCACTCATCACCCTGTGAGAATCAATCCACGAAACTCCACCGCGCAATCCAAACGAACCTGCCCTGCGCGGCTTGTGCCACGCCAACCCCACCTGCTTCGGGATCAGCGTGGCACTGCTGCCATATACGCAGAGAATCAGGCTATCGATTGAACCGCTCGACCAGTGAGTACTGAGTAGCCGCTGTTTTAGTCAGTTCGTTGCTGAGCTCTGCCGAGTGATGGGCTTGCTCTGAGGTCTGATCGGCCAAATGCGCAATGGTGCTGATATTGCGGCTGATCTCCTCGGCAACGGCGGTTTGCTCTTCGGTAGCGGCCGCGATCTGAGTGGTCATGTCGGTGATATTGGCCACTGCTTCACTGATCCCCACCAACGCCCGGTCTGCCTCAAGCACCCACGCCACACCTTCTTCGGCCTGACGGTGACCGCTTTCCATCGCCTGCACAGCGTTATTGGAGGACGCCTGGAGCTTGGTGATCAGGCCATGGATCTGTGTCGTCGACTCGGACGTGCGCTGCGCCAACTGACGAACCTCGTCAGCCACCACGGCAAAGCCTCGTCCCATATCGCCAGCACGTGCAGCTTCGATCGCGGCATTCAAGGCCAGCAGATTCGTTTGATCGGCAATGCCCTTGATCACGTCGACGACTGTGCCGATTTCATTGCTGTCCTTGGCCAACTGCGCCACCGTTTGCCCGGTTTCACCGACCACGGCGGAAAGACGCTCGATGGCTTCGCGGGTGTCTCTGGCCACATCGCGTCCGCGCCCGGTCAGTTGGTTAGCCTCTTGGGTGGCGTCAGCGGTGCGCTGGACATGGCTCGCAACTTCCTGCGTGGTCGCCGCCATTTGATTGACCGCGGCGGACACCTGCTCGGTCTCGACACGCTGGCGATCAAGACCTTGTGAGCTATCGGACGCCAGAACGTTGGATCTTCCGGCAAGCCCGCTGAGTTGCTCTGCAGTGTCTTGAAGGCGCGTCAGGCAGGTCTTCAGGCGCGCGTCCTGACTGACAAAGGCCGTTGCCAATCGTGCTTGAGGCCCCCGCTCATCGCTGTACATCTGTGCAATGAGTTGATCGGACGTGGAAGGTTCAGCCATCTGCAACAGACGCAGCGTACTTTGCTTTTGCCAGCGGGACGTCATCAGCCCGAGCGGAACCGAAATGCCTGCCGCGACGACAAAAGCCAGCGTGGAATCGAGGAACATCCCTCCCACAGTGCCCGCCAGCCCCATCACCAGATACGGCAGGCATTCCTCGAGGACAGGTTGCCATTTGTCTCGAGTGGGAATGGCCGGTTTTCCCTGACTGATACGCTTGTAGAGGGCTTCGGCGCGGCGGATCTGTCCGGCGGTAGGTTTGACCCGGACCGACTCAAAACCAACCACCTGGCTGCCTTCAAAAATCGGTGTGACGTAAGCGTTGACCCAGTAGTGATCGCCATTCCTGGAGCGGTTCTTGACGATCCCCATCCAGGGATTGCCTTGCTTGAGAGCACCCCACATATGGGCAAAAACGGCGGGTGGCACATCAGGATGGCGAACGATGTTTTGAGGGGCGCCAATCAGATCGGCTCGGTCGAAACCACTGATCTCGACGAAGGCGTCATTGCAGTAAGTGATGACGCCTCGGGCATCTGTTGTCGAGATCAGTTTTTGTTGCGGTGCAAGCGCGATTTCACGTTGTGTAACGGGTTGGTTGTTTCTCATTCCTGCAGCTCCCTGTGTCCTGTAAACGTGCCATCGGCAGGCACCCGGAAAAGGTTAGCTGTGTTTTCTTAGAAATTCCTTTAATAACAATGAGTTGCATTATTCCAACTCGATTGTATTGGATCCAAAACAGCATGTCGCTCTATCGTTGAATACCCTGGATAAATAGCGTTTCGAACAGGCTGGAGACGTTCATGGACGACCTGAAAGCTCGCATCATTTCTATACACGCGAAATGAGATATCAGCCTTGCCCACCGAATATTTGCGAAGGCCGACGCAGGGTCGGATCGAACGGGTTGATCTTCGGCCCGATGGCCGCGGCCTCGCGCTTGAGCATTTCCACGACGGTAGGTAATCGGTCCGGCCCCAATCGGTCACTGATGGTCGCCACACTGAGTGCGGCCACGGCATGTCCGTCGCGGTTGAGTATGGGAACGGCGAGCCMTGCCATGCCTGGCAATGCACCCGTGTTGCGGGCGGCATAACCCAGACGACGGACATTTTCCACCTCCGAGCGCAGGAACACCTCGTCATACAGGTGGAAGTCCTTGAGCCTCGGCAGGTTGTAGCGGATCACTGTCTCGCGCTCGTCTTCGGGCAGGAACGCCAGAATCGCCAGACTGCCTTGCCCCACTCCCAAGGCCACCCGCCCACCAATATCGCCGGTAAAGGTGCGGATCGGATAAGGCCCTTCACTGCGGTCCAGACAGATGGCATCGAAGCCGCTGCGCGCCAGCAGAAATAGCGAATCCCCCAGCGAAGCACTGAGCCGCAGCATGCTCGGCCTGACCAGATCGCGCAGGTTGCCGGTGTTGCCGGCGCGGGCGGCCAAGGCAAAGAACTCCAGGCTCAGGCGGTAACGCTTGCTGCGCCCATCCTGCT
>NZ_JBFTLU010000481.1:0-3265 GCF_056396605.1 Pseudomonas sp. 05T35 | reverse complement strand
TAGCAGCACTTGCAGGTGATAGATGGTTTCGAGCGCCGGCGAAGTCACCCGCACGCTGCCGCCATAGCTGATACGGCACAGGTCGAGGCTGGCGAATTTACGGTGATTGAGACTGGCCTGAGGGCTGCCACTTCCGGGCAAGCGGATGCAATGGTTGCCCACGTGCTGATTGACGTAGCCCGACACCGCATAGGGGTCGGCCTGCTCAAACACTCTGCTGCGCTCACTTAATAGATGCGCTTGCATAACCGCTCACTCTGGTTGTGATTATCGGCTGCGGTGCGGGTGCTATAGGGCTCGCACCTCAGAAAAACCGGGCCTGGCCATTCTATGCGAGCCGCCGCAAAGCGGAAGGCCACGAGATAAACGGTCTGTTATCCCGTGGCCTGGGCCAGCGCTGATCAGTCTTCCAGCGCGCGCACTCGCTCGTGACGGTGTTGCTCTTGCGGTTGCGCCGACGACTGCAGAGTGAAATCGAATTCGATCTCGGCAAAGCGGCCGCTGACGCCGTGCTCGCGTGCACGCTGCTGATCGTCACTGAAGGTGATTTTGGCGATCAGTTCATCGCGAGTGGCGTAGGCGAAATCGTCGTGCAGGTACTTGTCACCGTCCAGGTTGATCTGGGTGGTCAGGTGGCGATGATCATCCGCCGAGATGAAGAAGTGAATGTGCGCCGGGCGTTGGCCATGGCGACCCAGTTGATCAAGCAGTTGCTGGGTCGGACCGTCCGGTGGGCAGCCGTAGCCCGACGGCACGATGCTGCGGAAGCGATAGCGACCTTCGGCATCGGTGACGATCCGCCGACGCAGGTTGAATTCAGACTGGCTGCCATCGAAGTACGAATAGGTGCCGCCGGTATTGGCGTGCCAGACATCCACCACGGCGCCGGCCAGCGGCTTGCCATCAGTGTTCTTGACCTGGCCCTGCATGAACAGCACCACGCCCGGGTCAACGCCGTCGTCCAGCCGCGCTTCGCCGTTGGACAGCGGTGCGCCGGCGACATACAGCGGGCCTTCGATGGTGCGCGGGGTGCCACCGGTTTTACCGGCCTGCTCGTCTTCGGCATCCATCAACAGGTCCAGGTAGTGTTCCAGGCCCAAGCCGGCAACCAACAGGCCCGCCTCTTGGCGCGCGCCCAGTTCGTTCAGGTAGTTGACGGCCTTCCAGAACTCTTCCGGGGTCACTTCGAGGTCTTCGATGATATTCACCGTATCACGCAGAATGCGGTAGATGAGCGCTTTGGCACGTGGGTTGCCAGCGTCGTTGAGCAGACCACTGGCGTCCTCGAGAAACTTCTGTGCGCTGGCAGTGTGGGAAATTTTTGCGTTCATGATTAATCCTCATCTTGTATTTATTAGAGTACAGAACTGGCAGACAACGGCTCAGCGATCATCCTCATGAATAGAGGAAGGATGCCTGCACATAGCGTTCACTTCGATAGCCATGTAGGGGTAAAGCGGCAGTTGCATCAGCAGGTCGTGCAATTCCTGCACGCTGTCGACGTCGAACACGCTGTAATTGGCGTAAAGCCCGGCAATGCGCCACAGGTGGCGCCACTTGCCCTGTTGCTGCAGGCGCTGGGCCAGGGCCTTTTCGTCGGACTTGAGCCGAGCCGCGCGCTCCGGGTCCATATCGACCGGCAGGTTCACGGTCATCTTTACGTGGAACAACATGCTGTTCTCCTCAGACGGAATGAATGGCAGTGGAGGTTTTGTCGCGGCGGAAAAACGCCAGCCGCTCTTCGTCCAGGCTCAGGCCAAGGCCGGGGGCCTGCGAAACATGCAAATGGAAATCGCGGTAAACCGGCGGCTCGCTGAGGATGTCTTCGGTCAGCAACAGCGGGCCGAACAGCTCGGTGTCCCAACTCAGCTCGTTCAACGTGAGGAAGGCATGAGCCGAGGCCAGCGTGCCGATCCCGCCCTCAAGCATGGTGCCGCCGTACAGGCCGATTCCTGCCGCTTCGGCAATTGCCGCGGTACGCAGCGCTGCACGGGGGCCGCCGTTCTTGGCGATTTTCAGTGCGAACACCGAGGCGGCGCCTTCGCGCGCCAGGTTGAACGCATCTTCCACGCACTCGATCGACTCGTCCGCCATGATCGGCGCCGGGCTCATGGCGTTCAGGCGCACCATGCCAGCACGGTTGTTGCGCGAAATCGGCTGTTCGATCAGGTCAATGCCGTTGCCGCCGAGAATCCTGCAAGCCCGCAGTGCGACTGCTTCGTCCCACGCCTGATTAACGTCGACGCGCACGCTTGCGCGGTCGCCCAAGGCTTTTTTGATCGCAATGACGTGGGCCAGGTCGCGGTCGACTTCGCCGGCACCGATCTTCAACTTGAAGATCCGGTGACGACGCAGGTCGAGCATTTGTTCCGCTTCGGCAATGTCCTTGGCGGTATCGCCGCTGGCCAGTGTCCAGGCCACTGGCAGCGAGTCACGTACACGGCCGCCGAGCAGCTCACTGACCGGAAGCCCAAGGCGTTTGCCGTGAGCATCGAGCAACGCGGTTTCGATGCCGGATTTGGCAAAGGTATTGCCGCGAATACTGCGCTCCAGGCGCAACATCGCTGCGTTGATGTTGCACGCATCCTGCCCCAGCAGCAGCGGTGCAAAGTGCTTGTCGATGTTGGTCTTGATGCTGTCCGGGCTTTCGTTGCCGTAGGCCAGGCCACCGATGGTGGTCGATTCACCGATGCCTTCGATACCGTCGGCACAACGTACGCGGATGATCACCAGCGTCTGATTCTGCATGGTGTGCATCGCCAGCTTGTGCGGGCGGATAGTCGGCAGATCGACGATGATCGTCTCGATCGATTCTATGGCGGAAGAAAGCATTTCGATACCCGTCAGGTTCTTGAAGTTCTGTGACGGATTCTCGTACGGCTTTTTTCAGGGTTCCAATATAGAATTGGTCTGGATCGATACCTTAAAGGTATTCACCATCGTCGACTGTGGAGGGCTCATGGAGCTGCGTCATCTGCGTTACTTCCAGGTGCTGGGTCAAACCCTGAATTTCACCCGCGCCGCCGAACGCCTGCACATCGCCCAGCCACCGTTGAGCCGGCAAATCCAGCAACTGGAGGATGAACTCGGGGTGGTGTTGCTGGAACGCGGCAGGCCATTGCGTCTGACCGAAGCCGGGCGGTTTTTCCTTGAGCACTCCAGCGCCCTGCTTGAGCAACTGAGCAAGGTCTGCGACAACACCCGACGTATCGGCCTGGGCGAAAAGACCTGGCTGGGTATCGGCTTTGCCCCTTCGACCCTGTAT
>NZ_JBFTLU010000480.1:0-3266 GCF_056396605.1 Pseudomonas sp. 05T35 | reverse complement strand
AGTCAAACGATGCCACTTGCGGGTCTTGATCGAACCAATGCTGTTGGGGATCGTAGTGACAGCCAGCAACCCGCCATCGCTGCGTTGATGGAGACCGCTGAGCCAGCCTTCCAGGCTCACTCCCTGCAATTGAAGCGTCACCGGCAAAGCACTGTTTTGCGGTGTTGGCCACAACGCTAGCAACTGTTGATAACGTTGCAGCAGATCCGGTAGCGGCTCGATCAACTCACGTTGCAAGCACTCACCGAAACCGGCCATCGGCAGCAAGCCGCTGTCCTGCAACCTTTTGGCCTGTGCATGCAGAGCCTGTTCAGGTTGATCGGGGCTAGCCAACGCAGCTTCAAGCAAGCTGTCGCTCAGACTGTAGCGTTGCAGTGCATCGAGCACGAAGGGCTCTTCATCTGCCAAAGGCGCTTCAGCCGCTTCGAAAAACACCTTGAGACGCTGACTGAAAAAATGCCGGACGGGGTTACGCAGAAAATCCTGTAGCTGACCAAGACTCAGCGGCTCCTCCTGAACATAGGCATCAAGGACCTCTAAGGTTTGAGTGCTGTCATGTTGCTCATGCAACAGCTGCCACTCTCGGGCATAGCTGAACAGTTGATCGCCTTCATGGAAATAACGGGCACTGAAAGGTTGTAACGGATGCTCCTGGGTCATCGCCTCGAGGAGTTCTTTAGTGCCGTCGGTATTTTTCCAGCCGTTAGCCAGATGGTCACGCAGTTGACCGATCAATACCGATGCAGGGCGCTCGCTATTGTCGCGAATACTGCGCCCGACCCAACTAATGTAAAGCTGGTCCCGCGCCGAGAGCACGGCTTCGAGCAATAGATAGCGGTCATCCTCTCGCCGTGACCGATCACCGGGGCGGTAATCGCTGCCCATCAGATCGAAATCCAGTGGCGGCTGCGCACGCGGATAATCACCGTCGTTCATACCCAGCAGGCAAACGAGCTTGAACGGGATTGCCCGCATCGGCATCAACGTACAGAAGTTTACTGCGCCGGCCAGGAAGCGCTGGGACAAACGCCCCTGATCGAGACCGGCCAACCAGGCTTCACGGACCACCGTCAGTGGCAGTTCGTCCTGCAAACCAACCGACTCGCAAGTCTCCAGCCAGGTTTCGCGGAGCAACTCGAGCTGGGCCAGCAGATAGTCGTCATGCTCATTGCTGGCCAGGAAAAATAGCTGCATCAACGCTTGCAGACGCACGCCCCATTGCTCGGGTGATGCAGGTTGTGTGAGCTCCTGGTGAGCGATCTGCAAAGCATCGAGTAAAGCTACCAATGGGCCGATCAGTGCCGCATCCAGCCCGCCGATCTCATCATAAGGCTCGATGCCCTCGCAGGAATGACCACTGCCAACGGCATACCCCAGAAGCATGCGACGCAAGCCAAAACGCCAACTGTTTTGCTCAAGCTCATCTGGTAAACCAAGACCGGCGCGCTGTTGCGCGTTCATACCCCAGCGAACGCCAGCCCCTTCGATCCAGCGATGCAAGGTCGGCAGGTCGCACTCCTCTACACCAAATCGGGCGCGCAACGCCGGAACGTCCAACAAATCGAGAATCTCGCTGACCGGGAAACGGCTGTCAGGCAGTTTAAGCAAATGCTCGACCGCGATCAGTAGCGGGTCACGACCACGCTGCCCTTGGTCGGTCAGCGTAAAAGGGATAAAGCGCCGATCCTCTCGCTCCAGTTGACCGAACACGGCGCGAATGTGTGGAGCGTAACTGTCGATGTCGGGAACCATCACGATCACATCGCGTGGACGCAACTGCGGGTCTGCGCTGAAGCGCGCGAGCAACTGATCGTGGAGTATCTCCACTTCACGCTGTGCGCTATGGGCAATGTGAAAACGGATCGACTCGTCCTGCTTCAGATCGACCGCAGGCCAGAGCAGGCGGGTTTCATTCAGCGGGCGCAACTCGAGGATGTCGTCCTGCAATTGATTGAGCATGTTCAACGGCTGGCTTTCGCTGAAAAGGTCGATACGTCCATCGCGAAAAGCTGATCGATAGCTGTTGGGATCGTCATAACTGTCGAGCAGGTTGATGTAGTCGCGCCCTTGCTTGCCCCAGGCTGCCAGCAGCGGGTGAGCATGTTGATGCAGGGTTTGTGGGTCAAGTACGACCGGCATGCCGGTCTTGCGCGCCTGCCGCTTGTACTGATGCCTTAAAAGGTCTTTATCGGCAACGATGTCGGCCCAGTGGTGGCGACAAGGGTTGTGCACACAGAGCAGAACCTGGCTGAAGCGAGCCAATCCTGCGAGTGCTTCCAGGGCTTGAGCGGGTAGCGAAGAAATGCCGAAAACGATCACCCGGGAAGGTAATCCCTTAGGTGCAGTGTCCAGGTCAGTGATTGTCTCGATAAAGCGTTGGTGAACGCCTGCACGGCTTTGCGCCATGCCTTTCTCGCCGACATCCAGCAACAGCGCACGCCACAACTCAGCCTGCCAGCAGTTGGCCGGTGTGAGCGGTTTGCTCTCACCTCTACCGTTACGCAGTTGATGGCGACCCGCCGCCCAATCTTCCAACCAGTCCGCCCGGTACACTTGATACTGGTCAAACAGATCCGCAAGCCGCTCAGCGAGCTGATAGCGTTTACGCAGGTCGGTATCGTGAGTAAGGAAGCGTTGCAGCGGTTCGAAATGTGGTTGATCGATCAGCTCTGGCAACAGGCGCATCAATCGCCAGGTTAGAGGGGCCTTGTCCAGCAAGGATTTCGCTGGGATTTCATCACGTCCGAGCACTGATCGATAAAGTTGCCAYATAAAGCTGCCGGGTAACTGCACATCAATAGCCGCAGCGATGCCACAGCCACCCATGTCGTCATCTTCAGGGTCTTCGGCCAATGCCAGCTTCAGCCATTGGGCAATACCATTGCTCTGCACCAGAGCGATTTCATTTTCCAGGGGAGCAAGCGGATAACGCCGCATCCAGCTGACCACCAGGCTACGCAGTTCGTCCAGGCGGTTGCCGTGAACCACCATAAAACCAGCACTGAGGAACGAGGCGTCCGCCATAAGGGCTTCCTTGGAGAAATGCAAAAGCTAGGGCCGAACCTTAGCATTGTCAGGTGACTGTGACAGCCAGGAGCCGTCCGATGTTGCCGTACGAACTTTCTCGCAGGCAAAACAAAACCCCAACTGCTTTCGCAATTGGGGTTTCGGAATTTAATCTTGACGATGACCTACTCTCACATGGGGAAACCCCACACTACCATCGGCGATGCATCGTTTCACTGCTGAGTTCGGGATGGGATCAG
>NZ_JBFTLU010000479.1:0-3285 GCF_056396605.1 Pseudomonas sp. 05T35 | reverse complement strand
GAGGCCACTGAACGGGAAGTCATCGAGGCCATCGATCGACTGTTTGCCGGACGTACACGAATCCTGATCAGCCATCGCCCCTCAACCCTGGCCGATGCGGATCTGCGCTTTGAGTTGTTCGACGGCGTGCTAACGCAGGTTAAGGTGCTGCATGAAGCTTGAGCTAAGGATTGGCGTGGTCGACAGCGGACATTCCGTGGCACAACGCGGACAAGTGAGTGCCGGGCGACGGTTTTACCTGGTCGAAGACGGACTCGCCGATGATGAGCTGCGTGACGATCCGCTCGGCCACGGTAGCGCAGTCGTCGAGGCAATCAGCCGGCGTGCAGCCTCTGCACGGTTTTGCGTAGCGCAGGTGTTCGACCAGCGTGGCGTCACCAGCGCCTTGCAGATTGCCACGGCGATCGATTGGCTGGTGGCGCAGGATGTTCGAGTAATCAACCTCAGCCTGGGCTTGCGTCAAGACCGCAGCCTGCTGCGTGAAGCCTGTTCGGCAGCATTGGCCCGTGGTGTTTTGCTGTGTGCCTCGAGTCCGGCGCAAGGCGAGGGTGTGTACCCGGCGAGTTACCCGCAGGTGTTGCGGGTGACTGGCGATGCCCGTTGCGGCGAACACGAATGGTCGTGGCTCAACAGTCAGCAGGCCGACTTTGCCGCCTGTGTTCAGGGCATGTACCCAGGGCAATCCGGTGCCAGTCTCGGTTGCGCGGCGTTGACCGGGCATATCGCCAATTTTCTTGCCGGACACCTCGATGCGAGCAATGCGCAGGTCCTTGAATGGCTACGAGACAATGCCCGTTATCATGGCCCTGAGCAGCGAGTCTGGACATGAGCAGCATCCTGATTCTCGGCGCCGGGCCTGCGGGCGCGGCGGTGGCGTTGGGTCTGCGCCGGTTGGGTTATGCGGTGACGCTGGTCAGCGACTGGCGCCGATTTGCGGCGCTTGAAGGCGTTTCGCAACGGGTACTCGAAGCCCTGCGCGGTGCCGGCTTGAATCAGGCACTGGCGCAGGTGGCGTTGCCATCGCAGCGACAGGTGTCGTGGAACGGCCAGCAGCATGCGCAAAACATCGAGTTTCTGCTGGATCGGCCGAGCTTTGATCGCGGCCTGCGTGAGGATTTGCGCCTGGCCGGTGTCGCGTTGATCGAAGGCCGGGTGTTGGCGGTTCACTCCCAGGCGTCGGGTCATCGGGTTGAGGTCGAAGGTCATGCTGAGCTGAACAGCGAGTTTCTGGTAGAGGCCCGTGGTCGTCAGGCGCCAGCACTTGGCAAAGGACTGCGCGGACCGGAGACGGTCAGCCTGCTCAACCGTTGGCAGGGCGCACCAGGCAGCACCGCCAGCGCGGTGGAAAGCCTGCCGGACGGTTGGGCCTGGATGGCACGGCGGGCCGACGGTCAATGTTATTGGCAGTTGACCGTGGACGTGGCCAGCGCCGAATTGCCGGGCAAGGCGCAGTTGCTCGACTACTGTCGCCAGCGCCGCGAGGACTCGTCGTTGGCCATCGATTTTTTCGGATCGCAGCCTGAAACCGACCTGCAACTGCACGCCCGCAGCAGCACGGCGATTCTCAATCAGCAGGTGTGCGGCGATAACTGGATTCGGGTTGGCGATGCGGCCATGGCGGTCGATCCGCTGTCAGGCAACGGCATCTTTCAATCCCTGTCCTCAGCCTTGCAAGCACCGGTGGTGATCAACACCTTGCTGGCTAAACCTGAGCGGGCGGCCTTGGCCCAGCGCTTCCATCAACAACGGGTCGAGCAGCTGTTCTTGCGTTTTGCGCGCATTGGTCGGGACTTTTATGCCGATGAACTGCGCTGGCCGGAGCAACCGTTCTGGCGTGCGCGTCGACAGTGGCCGGACGCTACGCCTGCTCATGCACCCGCCGACTTTGCTTCGCTGAGCATTGAGCGGGCGCCGGTGCTGCGCGATGGGTTTGTCGACGAAGCCGAGGTGGTGATCACGGCGGATCAGCCGTTGGGGATCTGGCATGTGCAAGGGGTTGAGTTGGCGCCGTTGGTGCGACGGTTGCGAACCCAGCCGGCTGACCAGGCGCTGCAAGGTTTGACGGTGGAGCAGGGGCGGGTGGTGCGCGGGTGGTTGCTGGGGCAGGGATTTAAACCCTGAAATGTGTATTGACCGGTCTGGCCCCATCGCGAGCAGGCTCGCTCCCACAGGGATCGGGTGAACGCTGGAGATCCAATGTGGGAGCAGCCGGGCGGCGTTCCGTCTGCTCGCGATGGCGGTCTGGAGGGCCCGATGATTACAGCTTGATCAACACCGACTTCAACTCGGTGTAATGCTCGATCGCCGCATACCCCATCTCCCGACCCACACCAGACATCTTGTAGCCACCAAACGGCAATGCCGGGTCGAGGGCGCTGTGACAGTTGACCCACACCGAACCGGACTTGATCCGTGGAATCATCCGGTGCACGGCCGCCAGGTCGTTCGACCAGATACTCGCCCCCAGGCCATACGGACTGTCATTGGCCATGCGCAATGCATCGGCCTCGTCATCGAACGGAATCGCCACCAGCACCGGGCCAAAGATCTCTTCCTGAACCAGCGAATGCTTTTGATCGACGTCGACAATCACCGTCGGTTTGACGAAGAACCCGGGGCCGAATTGCTCACCGCCACAGGCAATGGTCGCGCCGCTTTCACGGCCCATTTCAATGTAGTTGTACACCCGCTCTTGCTGGCGCGCCGAGATCAGCGGGCCCATGTCAACGCTTGGGTCCAGGCCATTGCCGAGCTTCATCGCGTTGGCGATGCCGGCAATGTCGGCCACCACATTGTCGAAATGCTTGCGCTGCACATAGAGCCGCGAACCTGCGCAGCAGACCTGGCCCTGGTTGAAGAAGATCGCGCTGGCCGCCCCGGCAGCGGCACTGCCGAGGTCGGCATCGGCCATGACGATGGTCGGCGATTTTCCGCCCAGCTCCAGGGTGACCCGGGTCATGGAATCCATGGCGATCTTGCCGATCTGCTTGCCGACGGCGGTGGAGCCGGTGAAGGTCAGTTTGTCCACTAGCGGGTTGTGGGTCAGCGCCGAACCCGCGGTGATGCCGGTGCCGGTGACCACGTTGAATACTCCGCTCGGGTAGCCGGCTTCCAGCACCAGCTCGGCGAGTTTCAGTGCGGTCAGCGGCGTTTCATCCGCCGGTTTCAGCACCACGGTGCAACCGGTCGCCAGGGCCGGGCCGAGTTTCCAGCAGGCCAGCAGCAGCGGGAAATTCCAGGCGACGATGGCGCCGACCACTCCCACCGCTTCACGGCGGATAAAAC
>NZ_JBFTLU010000478.1:0-3315 GCF_056396605.1 Pseudomonas sp. 05T35 | reverse complement strand
ATGCCATTCTGATCAAGGAGGCGTAGATCAACGCCTTGCATATTCAACGAGCGAAGATTGGGAAAACACTCAAGAAATCCGTTAAGGCTGCCGCGCTGCGTTAACTTGAAATTCGGCATGGTGAGAGAGACCACGTCATTCAACTTTACGTTGAGCTGCGGGAGGTAGTGCATCTGCTCGAAGTCCATATCCAGGTGAAAGCCGAGAAACTGACCGTCACGATAAACCCTGCTGTCTGGCCCACTACGTTTTTGCCAAATCGCGACCAACTCCTCGGCCAGCTCATATCGGGTATCGCGCTCAATCTCCATCCACTCCTCTATGCGCGCGTCGTTCTCCTCCTCGATCTCGGCGTTACTCATCTCCTCGGTGCCCTCATCGCCCGCGAGCAGAATATCTATATCCAACTCTTCGATATCATCGGTGATGTCTTCGATCCAACCGGTGATATCGAAACGTAGTTGCTCTGACTGCAACCTCAGCCGATAAAGATCAGCCTGAGCCTGTGCCCCCGCATTCAACAGAAACWCATCCGCTTGTTCAGTCGTAAACGCAGGATAAATCTCTTTAACCTGAAGCCTCATGATCTCTATGGACAGCTCACCGGACTGCGCGGTGTTCGGGAATCCACCGCCGTGCAACCCGAAACGCTGAAAGGACAACCCGGAGTCCACTCTGTGTAGCCCGAGCATCAATTCGGAGCGCGACAGGGCGTTCTCCCGAATTTTGAACTGCAAGTCCTGCCATTCATGGCCTGGACGCAAACCGAGGGCCGCACGCTGTTCTTGCGGCAGAAACCCGAGCAGCGCTTGATCAAAGTCAGCCGTACCGACCCGCCCGTAGAGCGCCTCGACTCGAGTCGCGCGCGACCAGCCCGGCAGCCGTTCCAGCGTCTGCAAAGCGAGCACATCGCTGTCGGCGTTCTCGACCGACTTCAGATAGAGCCCCTCATAGGCGCGGCACAGGCGTACATGCTGCTCGTACTGCCGCGCCTTGCCGCTCAACTGCCCGAGCACTCGCTTGATATCAGCCAGTGTGTGGGGCGCAGCAATGTCCACTCCCGACCTGTCGAGCATTTGCTCCACCGCACTTTTTGGCAAACCCGGGTATTGATGCCGGAACAACCTGACCCAGTCATTATCCGATTGCTGTAGCGCGTCGTAGCGCTGCCTGAACTGTTCGACTCGCGTGTTTTTTAGCTGCTCGGCCTGCGCCGAGCCTTCGGGGAACGCGTCAATGGCACGCTGCAGATCCTGATCGAGCGTGAAACGACTGATGGTATCCGCCAGCATCGGAGCCGGCGACCGCCGCCCGGTGTGCATCAGGCGTAATACATCATCATCCACCGGGCTGACATGAGCTATCTGGACCAGAACCTCATCGCTGAATGCCTGAACACTCGGCCCGATACCTCGCATCAGTTGTAGCCGTTCAGCGCCTGGAGCGGGAGGTGCAACCTCTGCGGCCACGATCGAGGACTCGCCGGACAAGGGCTCGTCCACAATTGCGGGGGCAGGCCCTGGTTCAGAGCCGATGCCGACGGAATGTTCTTCGGCCTTGATGGCCGCCCCTTGCGCGACCAGTGGCAAGGCATTGAGCAAACCGAATATGGTGCGTGTGACACCTGCCGAGCGCTCTTCTGGGGTCTTGCCATCAACCGCCTGAGCCAGCCCATAACCGGCATCGATCAGCCCGGCCAATGCCAATAAACCTTCACCCCCCGGAACGAACAACGCCAAGGGACCAAATTTGTTGATCCATTGCACGATGGGCTCGACCACCGCACTCAAATCATCCCGATTGACCTGGGCATCGTCACGAATCGTTTCAATGCTGGTCAGGGCCGCTTGCTTCATCACCAACACCCACTGCGCGAAGGGATCGGTTGGAGACGTTGCGACCTCGAAGTGAATGTAATCGGCAGGATCCCAGTAACCATCATCGTTGAAAAAACCATGGCCTTTCTTCAAATGATGTTGTTCGGGGTAAATCGCCATGCCATCCAACGCGGTCGACACGCCCGCGTGGAACGTGCCGTCCTGCCGGTCATCTTCAGAAAAATGCGCAGCCAGAGCCTCCTTCCGGGCAACGTCCCCACCCACCTCCGCCACCCATTTATACAAGGCCTTTTGATCGGCAAATTCGTGGAACGGAGAAGAGTTACTCGGGACATACAGCAAAATCCGTTCACTGGATTTCTCCCGAAAGCTCCAGATATCGTTCGATACATAACGGTAAATGACCAGACGCGCAGCCTCTATGGAAGACTCGGTCGTCGCCCAGGCCTGCAATTGCTCAACCGTCAGTTGCCCCCACGTTTGCTGCGGATCAAACCCRGCAGCCCGCAGTGCCAGTTTGAGTCCGTCCTGGGTCAGGCTGTTTTCCCGGTGTTGCAAATAAGCCGCCATGACAAAGGCCGTCTTGACCGAAGTGCGCAGCGGATAACCTTGGGGGGCAAGACAAACCTCGTCGGAAGGCCACGCAGCGTGCACATAAGCGGTGTATTTGTCCTTGAACTCCAGCTCCCACACCCACTTCTTGAACTCTGCCGGCTGCAGCGTCAACTGAGTGCYGGGGCCGTAGCGCTGAGGGTCGGTCTGACGATAGATGCCCTCGTAGTCCTGGAACCCACCGTCTGGATTTATAGACTCATCAATCTCGACAATTCGGACTTCCGGCCCCACGGCAGGAGGCGTGTACAGGCCGAATGCCGTTTCCCCGAAGCGACCCGCGCCCACCGTCTGATAGTTGGACAGCAAGGCCTGTACCAGGCTTTGTGATTTTCTGACCCGGCCTTGCTGCACGTCCTGTTGTGCAGGGTAACCATAAAAATGGTAATTGAGGTCAACCAGACGAGCAGCCAATAACTCTGCCCCCCAACGCTCCTCGATCAGCTTCGCGGCATACTGGGTCGGGGTCGAGGGCAATACGGCGTCCAGTGCAAGGCTCGACAGGGGGTGTTTTTTCTGAGCAGATAACCGGCTGGTGACAGACTGGTGTTGAGTCTCTAGCGCCATCATTTGCAATCCTTTGCAGTTGATTCGGGAGCCAAGAGCTTATGCATCGCCTGCCGCAAAAAAAGCAGGAAATGTCCTCAATTCGATGGGAAAACGCGACGGACTTGAAAGACCTGAAATGCGGTGGGGTAAACACTCGAAACTGAACCTGTACAGCATCGAGCATTGCACTCGACGCGGTAAAAACGGGCCCGCATTGGCGAGCCCGTGCTCCCTACCAAAAGCGCTGCTGGGTCAGACGGCTCCACCAGGTCAACAAGACCCGATCAATCGAACAACAAGACCCGATCAATCGAAC
>NZ_JBFTLU010000477.1:0-3317 GCF_056396605.1 Pseudomonas sp. 05T35 | reverse complement strand
TGGCCGCTTTGCGCGCGGTTTCCAGGTCCTTCGCGGCCACCGCCAGCACCACTTGACCGACGAATTGCACATCATCGATGGCCAGCAATGGATCGCCCGGCAACAATGGGCCGATGTCTTTCAGGCCCGGCACATCTTTATGGGTAATAGCGATGCGCACGCCCTCGAAGGCGTAGCAGGGCTGGGTGTCGATGCTGATTATTTTCGCGTGGGCGCGGTCCGAGAGCCGTGCGTAAACGTGCAGCTGATTCGGAAATTCAAGTCGGTCGTCGATGTACTGCGCTTCACCGGACACGTGTTTGTCGGCGCTGTCGTGCTTGACGCTGCGACCGACACCGGTAGTCAGGTCCTTGGCAAACAGTTCGGCCAGTTCGGCTTGGGTCTTCTCGACTTTGTGATGGTTAGACATAAGCGGTCACCCGAGTCTCGATGTGCGGTGTTTGCAGTTCGATGAAGTATTTACGCAGCAGGTTCTGTGCGCTGAGCAGACGGTATTCCTTGCTCGCACGGAAGTCCGTGAGCGGTGTGAAGTCTTGCGCAAGGGCGGCGCAGGCACGTTCGACCGTTGTCTGCCCTTGAGAAAGTGAACTCCACTGCGCGCCGAGCAGCGCGGCTTCGCAGCTTTTCGCGCGTTTCGGCGTCGCAGCCATGCCGCCGAACGCGACGCGGGCGTCGGCAACCACGCCGTTTTCGATGCGCAGGTTGAATGCCGCGCAGACCGCGGAAATGTCATCGTCCAGACGCTTGGAGACCTTGTAGGCGCGGAACAGTTGTTCAGCGCTGGCACGCGGCACGATGATCTTTTCGATGAACTCGCTTTCCTGGCGCGCAGTGACCCGGTAATCGATGAAATAGTCTTCCAGTGCCAGCGTGCGGCGGGTTTCGCCTTTGCACAAAACAATCTGTGCGCCCAGTGCGATCAGCAGCGGAGGCGAGTCACCAATCGGCGAGGCGTTACCGATGTTGCCGCCGAGGGTGCCCTGATTGCGGATTTGCAGGGAGGCGAAGCGTTGCAGCAATTCGCCGAAATCCGGGTACTCGGTCTCGAGGGCGTCGTAGCAGTCGGAGAGGGCGGTGGCGGCACCGATTTCCAGGCGGTCGTCAAAGCGCTCGATGCGCTTCATTTCTGCGACGTTGCCGACGTAGATCATCACCGGCAGCGTGCGGTGGAATTGGGTCACTTCCAGTGCCAGGTCGGTACCGCCGGCCAACAGTCTGGCTTGCGGATAGGCGTCGTAGAGGTCGGCCAGATCGGCGACGGTCAGTGGCACCAGGCAGCGTTTGTCGCCGCTGTTCAGTTCACCGGTGTCGGTCGGCGCAATGGCTTTCAGGCGAGCGATGGTCTCGGCTTCGCGAGCATCGAACTGGTCAGGCTTTTTGGCGCTGCACACTTGTTCGGCGGCGGCGAGGATCGGCCGGTAGCCGGTGCAGCGGCAGAGGTTGCCGGCGAGGGCTTCATGGGCTTTATGGGAATCGGCGTGATCGCTGTTTTTCTGCAGGGCGAACAGCGACATGACGAAGCCCGGTGTGCAGAAGCCGCACTGCGAACCGTGGCACTCGACCATGGCTTTTTGCACGCTATGCAATTGGCCCTGATGCTTGAGGTCTTCAACGCTGATCAGCTGTTTACCGTGCAGCGACGACACAAACGTCAGGCACGAGTTGAGGCTGCGATAGAGAATGTGTTCGCGGCCGTTGTCATCGGTCTGCAATTCACCGACCACCACCGTGCACGCGCCACAGTCACCGCTGGCGCAACCTTCTTTGGTACCGGGTTTGCCCAAATGTTCGCGCAGATAGTTGAGCACGGTCAGGTTCGGGTCCAGGGCGTGCTCGCTACGGAGTTCCTGGTTAAGTAAAAACTGGATCRCGGAAGGCCTCGCAGACTCATTATTGTTGTTAACCGACGAACCTGAATTTATCAGGTCTGACTTTTCGGTCAATGATTTTCTGACTTAAGGGTCAGGAAATTCGCTTTTGCCGATCAACAACGGCTTATTTCATTATTGACCCTCTCGGGATACCTCGCTTTTTGCTTGAATCGTGCCAAATTCCGCTGGCTGGGCCCTGCGCCATCACCTCGCAAGTGCGCTACACTGCGCCGCTTGTACAGATCGAAGAGTTTGAAGGAAAACCATGACGTTCAAGGCGCCGGACAGCCTCGCCGAGCAAATTGCTCACCACCTCGCCGAACGCATCATTCGCGGCGACCTCAAGCCCGGAGAGCGCATCCAGGAACAGAAGGTCACGCTGGCCCTCAATGTCAGCCGCGGCTCGGTTCGCGAAGCCTTGCTGATTCTCGAGCGCCGGCACCTGATCGCCATCCTGCCGCGTCGTGGTGCTCATGTGACCGAGCTCACCGCACACAAGGTGCAGAGCCTGTGCACGCTGATGAGCGAGCTGTACATCCTGCTCGGTAATTCAGTGGCCAGTGGCTGGCAGGTCCAGGCCGACATGGCGCCGTTCCTGCAAATCCAGCAACGCCTGAGCGCCAGTTACGAGCGTCAGGACATCCGCGCCTTTGTCGAAGACAGCTTCAGCGTGATGCGCGCGGCGTACCCATTCGCCAATAACCCGTACTTGCAGGAAACCGTCGAGAACCTGCAACCGGCCATGAGCCGTGCGTATTTTCTCGCCCTGGAACAGCGCAAGGCCGAGATGAGCGAGTTCCTCGAACTGTTCGAGCGCTTGCTCGCGGCCG
The DNA here is from genome assembly GCF_056396605.1 of Pseudomonas sp. 05T35. Taxonomy (NCBI): domain Bacteria; kingdom Pseudomonadati; phylum Pseudomonadota; class Gammaproteobacteria; order Pseudomonadales; family Pseudomonadaceae; genus Pseudomonas; species Pseudomonas sp. 05T35. The sequence continues at coordinate 616 of NZ_JBFTLU010000477.1, read as the reverse complement.
TGCTGGCGCGTGATTTGCCAGAGATTCGCGTCGTGCTCTCGGCTTATGCCCGGCGCAGTTGCGATCTGGTGTTGTCTGCCTTGCCGGTTGCCTGAGCGTGCGGCTCAAGTGCATCAAACTGGCGGGGTTCAAATCCTTCGTCGACCCGACCACGGTGAACTTCCCCAGTAACATGGCGGCGGTGGTCGGGCCCAATGGTTGCGGCAAGTCGAACATCATCGATGCCGTACGCTGGGTGATGGGCGAGAGCTCGGCCAAGAACTTGCGCGGCGAGTCGATGACCGATGTCATCTTCAACGGTTCTACCAGTCGCAAACCGGTGAGCCAGGCAAGCATCGAACTGGTTTTCGACAACTCCGACGGCACGTTGATCGGCGAATACGCGGCTTACGCGGAGATTTCCATTCGCCGCAAAGTTACCCGCGACAGCCAGACTACTTATTACCTCAACGGCACCAAATGCCGTCGCCGCGATATCACCGACATTTTTCTCGGTACCGGACTGGGCCCGCGCAGCTACTCGATCATCGAACAGGGGATGATCTCCAAGCTGATCGAGTCCATGCCTGAAGACCTGCGTAACTTCATTGAAGAAGCGGCGGGGATCTCCAAGTAC
>NZ_JBFTLU010000476.1:0-3340 GCF_056396605.1 Pseudomonas sp. 05T35 | reverse complement strand
CCCCTATCGCGCGGGCACGGCTCTCATTGTGGCGAGGGAGCTGCGCCTGCAAGCATGTTCAACTGCCTGCAACGAAAAGCTCTAAGCCAACACTGGACATGCCGCCCGAGTGCGTTCACCTTAGGGGCGCTGTCGTCTATTCCTAGAAAGTCTGGAGTCCTTATGTCGCTTACCCCTGAGCTGGTTGCCGAACTGGAAATCCTTGCACTCTTCAACCTGGACAGTTCCCAGGAAGGTTTGAAAATCCATCATACCGCTGCCCCGAAAGCCATTGCCGCCGCACAACGCCTGTTCGACAAAGAGTTGATTACCCAGCCCGACGGCGGTTATCTKACCAGCCTGGGCCGTGACGCCGCGCAGAATATTCAGACCGTTCTGACCATTTTGTCTGTCGAAGAAACCGCATAATCGCTGCCGTATCGCCCACGGGAACCCCTGCTACGGGATTTCCGCGGGCAGACTGTCGCTCGTCGATAGAAATTTGACGCCAGAAACCAAAATTCAGCTTAAAAGTCCTGAGCATCAGGCTGTAAACTGCCCATCGCCCTGAGACCTTCCCACGTTCGAGCATTGCGAGCCGGTTTGAGCTGACATGACCCGCACCCATGAAATCCGCCCTGATCTGGACGAAGGAATCGATCGCAAGGTTCTGAGCCAGYTGCGTGCGCGCTTTCTGAAACTCAATGACGGCCGGCTGGCCCGTGCCATGGAAGGGTTGTCACCCCGCCAGCAAGGGGTTTTGACCCTGCTGCCGCTGTTCTTCCACGTCAATCACCCGCTGTTGCCAGGTTACGTCTCGGGCAGCACACCGGCCGGGCTGTCGAATTTCGAACCTGACGCCACGGCGCTCGCCGAAGCGCAACGCCTGACCCGCTCCTTCTCCTACAAGCCCCGCCACGGCAATCCGCCGCGGCCGATTCAGGGTTTGTTCCTGATGGGCAGCCTCGGCACKCTSGCCCAGGCCGATCAAAGCGACATGGACGTGTGGGTTTGCCACGCCCCGGACCTGAGCGAAAGCGAACTCGCCGAACTGCGCAAAAAATGCCAACTGCTCGAAATCTGGGCCGCCAGCCAGGGCGCCGAGGCGCATTTCTTTCTGATCGACCCGCAACGTTTCGTCCGTGGCGAACGCGACACCCAATTGAGCTCCGACGACTGTGGCACCACCCAGCATTACTTGCTGCTCGATGAGTTCTATCGCACCGCTATCTGGCTCGCGGGGCGCACGCCGATCTGGTGGCTGGTGCCGGTGTACGAAGAGGCCGGCTACGACCAGTACACCCATACATTGCTGTCCAAACGCTTTATCCGCGCCGACGAAACCCTCGATCTCGGCCATCTGGCACAGATTCCGCCCGGCGAATTCATCGGGGCCGGGCTCTGGCAGTTGTTCAAGGGCATCGAGTCCCCCTACAAATCGGTGCTCAAGCTGCTGCTGACCGAGGTCTACGCCAGCGAACACCCGAACGTCAAATGCCTGAGCCTGCGCTTCAAACAAGCCGTGTTCGCCAACCGTCTCGATCTGGATGAGCTCGACCCGTACATCGTGGTCTACCGGCGCATCGAGGAGTACCTCACGGCCCGAGGCGAGCCAGAACGGTTGGAGCTGGTTCGGCGCGCCTTGTACCTCAAGGTCAATCGCAAGCTGACCGGCAACAGCGGCCAGCGCAGCAAAAGCTGGCAGCGCCTGCTGCTGGAGCGGCTGGCTGAAGAATGGGGCTGGGATCAACGGCAATTGGCAATGCTCGACAGCCGCAGCCAATGGAAGGTCCGCCAGGTCAGCGCCGAACGCCGGGCCCTGGTGAATGAACTCAACTACAGCTACCGCTTCCTGACCCAATTCGCCCGCACCGAGCAGAGCGTCAGCCTGATCAACAAGCGCGACCTCAATGTACTGGGTCGCAGGCTGTATGCCGCCTTCGAACGCAAGGCCGACAAAGTCGAGTTCATCAACCCCGGCATTGCACCAGACCTGGCCGAAGACACATTGACTCTCGTCCAGTCAGCAAACAAGAAAGAACCCGGACAGACCCACTGGGGTTTGTACAACGGCAACCTGGGTGCGCTGGAATGGGAACATTTCGCGCCGATCAAGCGCAGCCGCGAACTGCTGGAGCTGTTGACCTGGTGCCACCGCAACGGTGTTATCGACAGCAGCACGCGCCTGGCCTTACACCCTGGCAGCAGCGACCTGAGCGAGTTCGAGCTGTTCAATCTGCTGGGCAGCCTGCAACAGACCATCGCGCTGCCCCTGACCAGCGTCAGCGAAGAACAACTGCTGCATGCCAGCGTGCCGAGCGAGGTGCTGATTCTGGTGAACGTGGGCGTCGACCCGCTCAAGCACCACCGCGACCTGAACATCCTGATGACCACCGAGCGCACAGACTCGCTGAGCTACGCCGGAGTGCGCGAGAACCTGGTGCTGACCCTTGACCAGGTCACGCTCAACAGCTGGAACGAAGTGCTGGTCAGCCGCTACGACGGCGCCCACGCCCTGCTCGATTGCCTGCGCGATTACCTCAACAATCTGCCAAGCGGCCCACAGCAACCTCGACTGCGAGTGCGCTGCTTCTGCCATAACCGCGCGCAGTTCATCGCCCAGCGTGTCGAAGAAGTGCTCGATACCGCGCAAAACCTGCTGCTCAGCAAACTCAATCATCGCTACCTGATCCAGGTCCAGCAGCATTACCACGTGCTGGAACTGGTGCCTGGCCAGGTCAATCATGTCGCGCTGTCCAGCCCGTCGGCACTGCTCGATTACCTGAACCAGGACCTGACCCGCTACAGCCCGCTGCAACTGGACCCGATGGCGCTGGCGGATCACGACCTGGCGCTGATCCTGCCGATGGGCCAGCCCCACTGCATTCAGGTGTTTTACCGCATCAACGATGCCCACGCCGAGCTGTACGTGCTGGATGAATTCAATGCCCTGTGGCAACAGCGCCAGCCGTATCACGACGAGCAAAGCCTGCTGGTGCCACTGCAACGTTTCCTGCAATCGATCCTGTTTCGCCGTGACGCGCTATTGCCGATGGACGCTGCCCAACCTGTGGCAGTCCTGGAAACCCTGTACTACCAACTGCTGCCATCGGGCACCAGCCGGGCACGCCGGGTCGAGCCGCGCCCGGCACCGCAAACACCGGTGAACAAGCCGTTCTACGACGTCCAGGCAATCGTCGGCAAAGCCGTACCGGGGCAAGGCCAGGTCACCTTGTATTGCAATCAGCGAGAGTTTTCCGAGCTGGAACATGGCGACCAGCTATTTGCCATGGTCGCGCAGGAGATCGTCGGGCAGCGTCGCGAGGCGCAACACTATCGCTGCTACATCACCGACCTGGAC
>NZ_JBFTLU010000475.1:0-3342 GCF_056396605.1 Pseudomonas sp. 05T35 | reverse complement strand
GCACAGTGACCTTATGACCCTGGCCGATCAGCTTCTTGATGGTTTCCGGGGTTGCAGCAACCCGCGTTTCACCGGTCTGGGTTTCGAGAGGAACACCAATGTGCACGTCAAATCTCCTGCTTGATCTTATTGCTTTCGATCATTCTTGGAAGGCCAGCGCACTGCGGAGGGTGCGGCTGGGGCGGCCGATCAGCACGATCCCGCCTTATTTTTGGCGGGGCGCGGCATTTTGCAGGCGAACTTTGTGCCCTTCAAGGGATTATGACGTGTGACGGAAAATTAACTACAAGTCACCCTGTGACCGAATGTCGCAAGTGTCCGCCTAAATCCCTTGTAGGCCGTGCCTTGTAAGGATTTCTGTCAGAATCCAGGGAATTACACATCGGCGCTGTGAATGACACAGCATTGCTTTGGGTCAGGGCTGCAAAGCCACGCCGTTAGGCGCTTGTGGGACGATTGTGCCTCCTGAGGGTACAGTCTGCTGAAATGCGACAAATACTTATATCTGTAGTGCTTCAATTTAACTGACTACGAGGTCAATTTGTGGCGGATAAGCCCTGCCCTTCTAGGTTGTAGCTATGTGCCTGGTTAACTAGCCAATCGCGAAATGCGCGTAAAGAGGCTGATTCGACCTTTCGGTCAGGAATCATCAGGTAGTAGGCCTTGATGCTCGACAGGGCCTGAGAGTTGGCAATCACCAGTCGTTTCTCCGCCAGCTCACGCTGAATCAGGAACGGAGGGATCAGTGCGATGCCCATGTCATGCATTGCCGCCTGAGCCAGCATGGAGAATAGCTCGTAACGCGGACCTGTCATGTCGCGGGGGATATTCAGGTGCTGTGAGTCGAACCACTGGCGCCAGGCGTAAGGGCGTGTGGTCTGCTGCAGTAGCGGCAGGTCGGCAATCATTTCGGCGCTCAAGTGTGTGTGATCACCGAGTAATCTCGGGCTGCACACCGGCATCGGATTCTCGCCCATCAGCCTGTGGGATTCGGTACCGGGCCAATCGGCGTCACCAAAGTAAATCGCTGCGTCAAAGTCGGTGTCGGCAAACAGAAAGGGTCGTGTGCGGTTGGTCAGGTTGACCGTGACTTCCGGATRCTGCTGCTGAAAATCCTTGAGTCGTGGCAGCAGCCATTGAGTACCAAAGGTTGGCACGACCGCCAGTTCGATGACGTTAGCACCCTGCTGGCCCATCACTGACAGTGTGTCCCGTTCAACGGCATCCAGTTGCGTTGCTACGCGCCGGCTGTAGGAAAGCCCTGCTTCGGTCAACTTCACGCCGCGTCGTGAGCGTCGGAACAGTTCAACGCTGAGGAACTCCTCCAGGCTGGCGATCTGTCGGCATATCGCTCCTTGAGTCAGCGATAACTCTTGAGCGGCCTTGGTAAAGCTCTCATGGCGGGCTGCCGCTTCGAAGCTGATCAGTGCGGCAGTGCTGGGTATCTTCCTGCGCATGTACGACAACCTCACTAATAGTTGGCATAGGTGGCGTCTAAGGTCGTCACGGAGTGAGAAATTAGCACAACAGTATGCAAAATCCTCGTTTGCCCAATACGCAAGCGGCGCCTAGGATCAGTCCACGATATTTGACCTACTTCGCGAGGACTCTCTCATGGCCGGTAAAGCTAGCTTCAACTGGATCGATCCCCTGCTGCTGGATCAGCAGCTCACTGAAGAGGAGCGCATGGTGCGCGACAGCGCTGCCCAGTTTGCTCAGGACAAACTGGCACCCCGTATTCTTGAAGCGTTCCGTCATGAGAAAACCGACCCGGCGATCTTCCGCGAAATGGGTGAGATCGGCCTGCTGGGCGCGACCATTCCTGAGCAGTACGGCGGCAGCGGCCTGAACTATGTCAGCTATGGACTGATCGCTCGTGAGGTCGAGCGCATCGACTCCGGCTATCGCTCGATGATGAGCGTGCAATCTTCGCTGGTCATGGTGCCGATCAACGAGTTTGGTACCGAGGCGCAGAAGCAGAAATACCTGCCGAAACTCGCTACCGGTGAGTGGATTGGTTGCTTTGGTCTGACTGAGCCGAACCATGGTTCCGATCCGGGTTCGATGATCACTCGTGCACGCAAGGTGGAAGGCGGCTACAGCCTGACCGGCAGCAAGATGTGGATCACCAACAGCCCGATCGCTGACGTATTTGTGGTGTGGGGCAAGGATGACGCCGGCGATATCCGTGGCTTCGTCCTTGAGAAAGGCTGGAAAGGCCTGAGTGCTCCGGCGATCCACGGCAAGGTCGGTCTGCGTGCCTCCATCACCGGTGAGATCGTGATGGACAACGTATTCGTTCCAGAAGAGAACATCTTCCCGGATGTCCGCGGTTTGAAAGGCCCTTTTACCTGCCTGAACTCTGCCCGTTATGGCATCGCCTGGGGCGCTCTGGGTGCAGCCGAATTCTGCTGGCACACCGCTCGCCAGTACACCTTGGATCGTCAGCAGTTTGGCCGACCTTTGGCTGCCACCCAGTTGATCCAGAAGAAACTGGCGGACATGCAGACTGAAATTACCATGGCCCTGCAAGGTTGCCTGCGTCTGGGGCGTATGAAGGATGAAGGCACGGCTGCCGTCGAAATCACCTCAATGATGAAGCGCAACTCTTGCGGCAAGTCGTTGGACATCGCCCGTATGGCTCGCGATATGTTGGGCGGCAATGGTATCTCCGACGAATTTGGTGTTGCGCGTCATCTGGTCAACCTTGAGGTGGTCAACACCTATGAAGGGACTCACGACGTTCACGCGCTGATCCTGGGGCGTGCGCAGACCGGTCTCCAGGCGTTCTATTAATAGGAGAGCGGCCATGGGTGCGTTATCGCATTTGCGGGTACTGGATTTATCACGAGTACTGGCCGGGCCTTGGGCCGGCCAGATACTCGCGGATCTCGGCGCCGAGGTTATAAAGGTCGAGCGTCCGGGCAATGGTGATGATACGCGCGCCTGGGGGCCGCCGTTCCTTAAGGATGCTTACGGCGAGAACACCAGCGAGGCCGCTTATTACTTGTCGGCCAATCGCAACAAGCAGTCAGTGACTATCGACTTTACTCAGGCCGAAGGTCAGCGTCTGGTTCGTGAGCTGGCAGCGAAGTCCGATATCCTGATCGAGAATTTCAAGGTCGGTGGTCTGGCCGCTTATGGGCTGGACTACGAAACCCTCAAGGCGATCAATCCTGATCTGATCTATTGCTCGATCACTGGCTTCGGCCAGACCGGACCTTATGCCAAGCGTGCGGGCTACGACTTCATGATTCAGGGGCTCGGCGGCTTGATGAGCCTGACCGGGCGCCCTGAAGGTGATGAAGGCCCTGAAGGTGATGAAGGTGCCGGGCCGGTGAA
>NZ_JBFTLU010000474.1:0-6754 GCF_056396605.1 Pseudomonas sp. 05T35 | reverse complement strand
CGTTGACCATGTGTATTCGAACGAGCCCAGCAGCGAACAATCACTAGAGCTAGCGCGCTATGCGTTGCTGGATTCGATCGGGTGCGCACTGGCGGCATTGGATAATGAGCCTTGCAAGCAACTGCTTAGCACCATGAAGTTTACGCTAGGTGCTTCTAATGGGGCTCGAGTACCTGGAGCGGGTGAGGAGTTTGGGCCAATTGAGGCTGCATTCCAAATTGGCACGTTGATTCGATGGCTGGAGTTCAATGACACTTGGCTTGCTCAGGAGTGGGGCCATCCGTCTGACAATCTAGGGGCAATACTCGCCGTCGCAGATTGGGTTTCCCGCAACAACAGAATAGCGGGACGAGAGCCCGTGTCTATGCGCACGGTTCTGGATGTCATGGTGAAGGTTTATGAAGTCCATGGGGTACTGTGCTTAGAAAACTGTTTCAACAAGCTCGGTATCGACCACGTAATATTCGTCAAAGTCGCCTCAAGCATTGCTGCTAGCGTTCTTATGGGGCTAAGCAGAGAGCAGGCGTTAAACGCATTATCCAATGCATTTATTGACGGTCATTCCTTACGAACCTACCGTCACGCGCCAAACGCTGGCACGCGTAAGTCCTGGGCTGCTGGGGATGCGACCGCGAGAGGGGTTCAGCTCGCACTGTTCAGCCAATCTGGCGAAATGGGCTACCCGAGTGCGCTCTCCACTCCACGCTGGGGCTTCAATGATGCCGTGTTCCAAGGCAAAGAGATGCTGCTGGGCCGCCCACTTGGAGAGTATGTCATTGAGAACATCCTCTTCAAGGTTCCCAATCCTGCCGAATACCATGCGCAGACCGCTGTGGAGGGGGCAATCAAACTTCATGCGTTCATGCATGAAAAAGGTCTCGTTATTGACGATATCAGCGAAATCTTCATTGAAACTCAAAAACCCGCGATGCAGATTATCAACAAGGTTGGAGTTTTGGGTAACCCGGCTGATCGTGATCACTGCTTGCAGTACATGGTCGCGGTCGCTGCGCTAAACGGCGATCTAACCATCGAAGACTTCGATGGGCCAATTGCGTTTGACCCTAGGGTTGATCAGCTTCGCGACAAGATTCGGTGTGAAGAAAAGCCGGAATACACAGCAAATTACTATGCCCCCGACAAGCGCTCAATCGGCAATACCCTCACCGTTCGCTTCAAGGCTCAGATCGAACCATTTGTGGCAGCAATAGAATACCCGGTCGGACATCGCGTTCGTAGATCTGAGTGTCTACCCTTGCTGGTGCAAAAGTTCACTGCCAATGCAAGTGTTCGTTACGGTTCGGAGCGCTCGAAAAACATCGAGAAATTGATCACAAGCTCTAGTGATCTTGAAGGACTTGCAGCTGACGACTTTATGCAAAATTAAGGTACTATCGCCAAACCAGATAAAAATCGACGAGAATGTCGTAAATTTTGTATTCTCGAATATTGCGAAAGATGACATTAATGAGTTAGGCCGCTTCGACTTTGCGGTCATTGCAACTTCAAAATCCGATATTCTGCCGGAAAGTGCCGTCGCCCAGAAGGTGAGGAAGGTTGCGCCGATTGTGCTCGGTGTAGCTGAAGCAGATGCCCTGCCAAGCATTTATGGTTGTTTGATTGACTTATCGCATGAGCTATTGCCATCTGTCGCTCCAACAGAGGTTAGCTCGGGGATGTTCTGCTTAGGCTCCTGCCAGTCAAACGGTATGCATGCGTCGTTAAGAGTGTTATTGGAAGCGTTGGCGAGCCATGGCAAGGACGCGACTGCAATTCTCTCGGTACAAACTGACATTGTGCATCCTGATACTCCCAACGGCGTACTGGGCACCCGTTCGTTCGAAGGACGTATGCAGGATGCTCGCAACAACCTGCGCCCCAGCTTCTCTCAGATCGTCCAAAGCCGCCGCAAGGTTCTGCCATGGGCTGACATGCTGAATACTGTTTCGCTTCGTGCACCAGTCCAAGCTCCCGGCTACCAAATCAACCGGTTTGTAATTTCGGATCAGGGAATGTTGCTCAAGAGCGACATCATCGATGCTGCCGCTAAAGTCCATGAGCACTATCCATACATCGCGATGGCTACAGATTTGCCGTTGGGTAGCCGCGCTTATGGCTACCAACCTCGCTGCGGTAGTCTCGTTGCCGACGATAAGCATCTGCTAATCAACCGTCCAAGCTACCTAAGTAAACAAGGTCTGTCCGAGGTGATAGTACAATCCTATGTCAGCAACACCATTGGTTACTCAGCCGTTGTGCTCGCAACACTACGCACTCTCAGTGCAGGCAAAAAAGGTTCTGTCTTCGAAGGTGTTTGCTAATGGCCAAGTCACATGATGTGGATCTTCTCAGCGCCGGATTTGTTATCAAAACGGCAAGGGACGAAAAATTCAATGAAAAGCTGACCAAGGAGGTTTTGCAAATCAAGGCACTATGCCAACTCCATCCTGATCAGATGATTCCCGTAATCCATGAAGGCGCGATAAACGGACGAGCCTTTTACGCATTAGAAAAAATCTCGGGCAGCACGCTCTCTAATATTGTATTCGACGCAAAACTGGCCAACACTTCGAAACGCGCCTCTCTGCAGAAAGCGCTGGCCACGATTGGCCCGGCAATTTCCAGGGAGTACCAGAATGCGAAAGGAGAGCGCTTTGACCTCCTTCGTAAGCTGCAGCAAGAATGGGACGCGATCAAGAGTCTTGACCCCATGTTTCTTGAGTGTCCTATTTTCAATGGTGTAATGCTTAACGAATCCTTGTTCGAGATTTATACAAAGGCATCAAACTTTGCCAGGTCCGAAAAGTTCTCTTCCGTCGATGTTGCACATTTGAATTTTCATTTTGGAAACGTGATCAGCAAAGAGGGAAATGGGCCAATTGTGTTCATTGACCCGGACGACTCAGTGAGAGGAGCGGACCCCCTGTTTGGCCTTGCGCGTTTTGCATTTTCCTTTTGGCATGAGATTGGCACCGAATCCCGAGGAAAAGTGACCGTCGACACCCAGGCGGATGGCAAACGGCACTACCGACTTGCTGAGGCGGATCACCAAACACTGTTGGATGAAGTTCCGGAGATCTCTCACCTCGGTGGCATTGCAGACTGGATCCTGTCGGAGGATCTCAAGCGTCTTTACGCTCTGACAGCGTATTGCTTCCTTCGCAGCATCAGGCTGAATAACACGACAGTTCCAGCACCATGCGGCGAGGCACTCCCTCAAGAGGTTCTGGCGTTAGGTTGTATTGTCTTCCTTTCTGGACAGTGCCCCCTTAATTAAAGAGCAGGTCACCAGAATCAGTTGACCACTACACACATCGTATTTGACGGGGGATGCAGGTAAAGAAAAAACCGGCCTTGATGGCCGGTTTTTTTGTGCCTGGGGTTTGGTGGAATCCCTACGAAAATTAGCGTTTTCGCATATGATCAATGTTCTGTTAGCGTTTTCATTGCACCAGTAAAGGATTTCGTCAATGCAAGTCGGTTTCAAGACCCTCGCAAACCGTCACGACATCGCACTGGCACAGCCTCTACGAGTCGACTCGATGATCGGCACTGTACGTGTCAGTCGCGAAAGTGACGGAAATGTGGAGAACCGCTATCCGGCAAGCTATCGGCCCGCAGACGATTTCGCAGGACATTTCGAATTCGGCCTCAAGTACGAAGAGATCCATCTCGAGTTCTTCGCCCGCCTGTTTGCGGTCACAGGTCCGCAGCCTATCGAAGACTGGTGTCGACGGGAGCCATTCGGCCAGTACGCCCGCCGTACGGGATTTCTCTACGAATGGCTGACAGGGCAACGTCTGGATGTGCCAGACGTGACCAATGGCGGTTATGTTGATGTACTTTCGCCACAAGATTACCTGACTCGTCACAAGGCACTGCGAACACGGCGTTGGCGAGTCAATAACAATCTGCCGGGGACGGCGCAGTTCTGCCCCTTGGTTCGTCGTACGGCACCGGTGCAGGACGCACTGCAATTCGATCTACGCGAGGCGTTGGATGAGTTGGATCAGGCCTTTGGTGCCGACATCCTGATGCGTACGGCCAGTTGGCTGACGTTCAAGGAATCACGCGCAAGCTTTCTCATCGAAAAGGAAGCCGACCAGGCCGATCGCATCCGGCGGTTTGCCCATGTCATTGGCCAGTACTGCGGTCATATCGAAGACCCGTTGAGCAACGACAGCCTGCAGTCCCTGCAAGCTGGCATTCTGGGGCGGGATGCTATCGGACTGGGCTTGCGGCACTCTCCTGTGTTCGTGGGACAAGCCACGATGCGCGAGGACATCGTGCATTACATTGCCCCACATTACGCGGATCTCGCTCAGCTATTGGCTGGACTCAACGAGTTTGAGGTCGCAACTCGAGGTGCGGAGTCAGTGGCACGTGCCGCTGTGTTGGCATTTGGCTTTGTGTACATCCATCCCATGCGCGATGGCAATGGCCGGATTCATCGCTTCCTGATCAACGACACCCTTATTCGGGATAAGGCAGTGCCCGACGGCGTGATACTGCCGGTGTCAGCCACAATCACGAGTTCGATCGACTTCAGGGCCGGCTACGACCGTACGCTCGAAGTATTCTCGCGACCGTTCATGCGACGTTACGCAGCGGACTATCGGTTCGGCGAACTCGTGACCTATGAGGACGGGACTCGCAGCAACTTCATCTTCGATGAATACAAGGACGCGTGCTTTGCCTGGCGCTATCCCGATCTGACCGAACAYGTCCTGTACACCGCACGTGTCGTCGAGCACACGATTCGAAAGGAAATGGCGGATGAAGCCAGAGTACTGGTGATCTTTCAGCAAGCTCAGGACCGGCTGAAAGAAGTACTGGAAATGCCAGACCAGGATGCGAACCGCATCATTCGCTCCATCAAGGAGAACGGCTGGGTGGTGTCCGGCAAGCTAAAGAAAGGGTACCCGCAGCTTGAAGATGAGCGCATGGCAGAACGCATTGTGGAGGCCGTGCGTTCTGCGTTTGAGGATCGTGAGATGGGGGGCGGTGAAGAGTGACTTTCGGTGGATTAGGATAAGGCGCAGGGGGATTGGGGAAAAACCGCCTTGATGGCTTTTTATTTATGCTAGGGATTTGGTCGAGTCATGATCGACCTGGCTATTCGCTGATAAATGAATCTGTCACCTTTTTACTCTTCTGCTCCCAATCGGGACGGCGGTCGGGATAGAGGACGTTAAAGACGCGCTTCAAAACCTTCAGCATCATTCCAAGCCTGATTTGAGGGAGGCAAGCTCCGACGATCATACCTCACAGCTTCAATGATGCTGACACTGCCATCGGTTGTCCCGCCCTCAAAAGATGGGGCTTGGCTATACCGGCGATGATGGCAAAATGGTATGTTGCGCAGGACAAGTGGAAATCAGGCACAGGGAATGTGGAATCTTGAAAAGGCAACCTGCGAAAGCAGCGTGTTTATATCAACAAGCGCAGCCGCCGCGTCGGCTGACAGCGTCTTGCTACCCTCCCAACCATCCGTAGGTCAGGCGATCCCATCATGCCGTATGGAGCTTATACCTGCGCCTGTTCATCACTCTTATATCAGCCAGCCGGGGCACTGCTCAGCCCTGAGTGGCATGCAGACAATTTAGGTTTTATATGGCGAATGCAAGGACAACATACCATCCTGAAGAGCACAGCATGCTTTATGCGGAGACAGGTGGTATCTGTCCGCTTTGCGCTCGTGTAATCATAGATAAGAAGCCAGGTTCAAAAAACCCTAGAAAGTTTTATGAAGTCGCTCACATCTATCCTCTGAACCCAACTACCGCTCAAACTTTGGCACTGGTAAATCACACGATCCCTATCGACATCAACGGGCTCGATAACGTGATCTGCTTGTGCCCTTCTTGTCACCGGAAGTATGACAAGGATTTTAAAATTGCAGAGTATGATCGGTTGCGGGAAATCAAGGACGGTTTCATCCGAGATACGGATGCCAGAAAGTCGATTTCTGAGCACAGCCTCAGGATAGAGATAAAAGAGCTGATTGAGTCCTTCGCCGATCTGGACGACGAAAACCTTGTCGCCTTTGACTTAGAGCTAAATGCTTTCACCTTGAAAGAGAAACTAAAGAAAGGTGCAAGTAACATCCTGAAGCGCAACATACGACACGATGTGGTTGGCTATTTCGTGACAATCCGTGATGAACTGCGGCTGCTTGAGCAACGGGATCAAGCAGCCGTAAAAATGCTACTCAACCAAGTTAATACCTATTTCTGGGCGATGCACAGAGAGCACCCCGACAACAAGGATGTCATTTTCAATTATATCGCTCAATGGATCAGCGCCAAGAGCGGTAAGTCGCTGGACGTCTCGAAGATTATAACTTCATTCTTTGTGCAAAACTGCGAGGTTTTCGATGCTAGTGCCTAGTAAGTTTACCAAGCTTGAAGAATCCACCATTTTCAAGATGCACGCCATCCTAGCAGAGAAGGAGCTTGGTGAAACTGTAGCCAAAGCCCTCGCCAAGACTCGCGATCAATTCTTAGACGCATCTGAATTTCTTGCTGCGATGGATGTTTTATTTTTCTTAGGCTATCTAGATGTTCAGGATGAAACTGGAGTGATTGAATATGCTTAAACAGATAAAGTGCAACCTATTCAATCAAAGCCCTATTGAATTCCATGCCGGGCTAAACATTGTCCTTGGTGATGATGAAGCAAAGAACAGCAAAGAACTCCATTGGCCTCTCTTGGTAATCGACTTCGCAATGGGCGGTAGTAGCCGGTAGTAGCC
>NZ_JBFTLU010000473.1:0-3992 GCF_056396605.1 Pseudomonas sp. 05T35 | reverse complement strand
CCTTTGTATAGGGTTAGGCTGCATTGTTAATTGCAGCTTCTAAATGTTTAATCGTATCGTGCTCTCCGAATGCCGATAGAGCCTGGTTAACTATAACCCAGCTATCACCTAGCTTCCCTGTTATGTGGTGCTGGTAAAGATTGTAAATTGAATAATATGCCATTTCCATGTCGGCGCTAAATTTTAGATCTTCGTCTTGTAGGGCTGCAGCAGGTTCTAAGTATCGCTCATTAACATTTAATTCGTCTTTGCCATGGATGACGGCTTCTATTGCGTCGTAGGGTAAAGAAAAGTCAATTTTTTGCACTGTTCCTGCAATGGTTTCACGGTATTCAGTGATTCCGTTGTTGCTGGTGTAGTTAAGCCAAAGCTTATAAGCTTTTTTGCAAAGATCAATCTGGACCCTTTTTTGTTTCTCTGGATGTAACTCAAAATATTTTTTCGCTACTGGATGCATACGAAGCCTGATGTTTGGTTTAGGGGAGGGCTGCGGAGTGTCGCTCCGAGTAAGCGACGCGAATGGTCTTGAACCGTCTATTAGGCGTCACTGCCGCCAGATAAGTAAATAACCTTGAAAAAGTGGGGGTATTAACCGATCTCAAGTCAAGGCTAATGGGTGTCCCCTTTGTTGCGCAACAAGTGTTTTCCAATTCTGCTTGCTTTTTGGCTGCCAGCAAGTGGCAAAACAGCAGTATCCATTTCCAAAGCCAGAGGAATATCCGACCAGCCGAAAAGCGGCACTCCCATGTCGACAGAAATGGCGCCGGTTGAGGTTCGTTCGCAAGTCAGTAGACCACGGTTGGTTCGGAGCGCTATCGAAGTAATATTGGATTCGCGCATCAGCATATCCGCGGCACCCCGCGTTGCGCTGCCACAAACGTCCAGCGTGGAGCCATCTGCGTTCCAAAACATCAAGCGCGCATCTGCATCATCGCAATCGAGCACCACTGCGAGTTGATTGAATCCGACTCCTTGGTTCCGATCCCCCATCCGCCGCGCCAGGTTACTTGTCATTGGATTGGACGAATTTCGCGAGTCCACGATAACGAAGTCATCGCCATTGGCGTGCATTTTATGAAAGCTCAGCGGCATTGATCGACCCTGGCGAGAGGTGGGGGAGGCTAGCCAGATGATTTTCAGATTTATTTACAGCTATCGTCTAGCCCTTAAATGACCGCGGGGCAGGCCCTGAGTGCAGTGCCCTCCAATAATCCCCTCCGAGACCTCAACCCATCACTGCGCAATAAAGTCGCGTACCACCCGAATAGTCTGCGTCGGCGCCTCTTCCATCAGCCAATGTCCTGCCCCCGGCACCACCACTTCCGTGACCTTGTCCGCTGCGTTGCGCATAACGATCGCCTCATTACTTCCAAAAGATTTTTCACCCCCGATAGCCAATACCGGCATGGTCAGTCGCGCCGCCATCGACGCTTTGTTGTCCACCTCATCCTGACGAATGCTGCGGAACTGGGCGAAGGCTGCGTGCATGGCGCCGGGGCGGGCATAGAGCTTGGCGTAATGCTGGCGGGTTGCTTCATCCACCTTGGTGGGATTGCCCGCGAACTCGTTCCAGAACCGGTCCAGGTAGATGCGCTCACGACCGGCCACCAGGCGTTCAGCATCCGGCCCGCCAAAGTCGAAGTGCCAAAGCATTGGTGAGCGGACAATGTCGTTCCAGGGCGGAATACCCGGCACGGGCGCATCCATCACCACCAGGCGATCGGTACGCTGCGGATAACGCGCGGCGTAGGCGTAGGCGACCATGGTGCCGATGTCATGGCCGATGACCACCGAGTGTTCGATACCCAGCGCGGCCAACACCGCACGGATGTCGCCCGCCTGGTTCTTCTTGTCGTAGCCGCTGTCCGGGATCGACGACAAGCCCATGCCGCGAAGGTCCGGCACCACGACCGTGTGATCCCGGGCCAGATCGGCAGCCAGTGGCGCCCACATATCGCCGGTATCGCCAAAGCCATGCAACAGCACCACGGCCGGCCCCTTGCCGCCGACGCGCACATGCAGTGTGACGCCTTCTACTGGAATGTCCTGAATACGAAAGGAGGCAGGAAATGGCGTCACCTGAGCATGTGCCGGGAGGCTTAGAGCAAGCAGCATAAAAGCGGTCAGCAGGATGCGGGGCATGATGGTGTCTCTGGACGTACGCGTGGAAGGGCCCGAGCCAATGTGCGTGTTGCTTGGGGGGAGAGTTGACCGCGCAACGTGATGCACATTATCGACATGCGCCATTCAGTAGCAAGCCGATACGATCAGAATGGCGAGTCTTCTGAAGCACGATAAGGTCCCGTTCGGAAGAGCTTAGATCGTTTGGTTGTGGATGTTGGTCGTTATCCTGACCCGGTGTGGCGGCGTCGCCGATGCCACCAAAGCTGCCGTGGGCCAAAGGCAGAAATCGGCCATTAGCGGACGGCCACTTACCGACTGCTCAGGCCGCTCCACGGGCCATTGAAGGGGGCACAGCGCCCATTGAAATGTGACAGATGGGGACAACCCGAGCGCTGTCTTATGAAGAAGTACTAATTTATGATGCTGCATTGATCAATTTGGAAAAGGCACTATGAGTACACGTTCTGATCTCCTTGCCAGTGCAGAGATTTTATTGCGTACGAAAGGCTACGCAGCCTTCAGCTATGCCGATCTGGCTGAAGAGATCGGCATCAAGAAGGCGAGTATTCATCACCACTTTCCTACCAAAGAAGGTCTGGCGATCGCCATCGTTGAGAGCTATCTGTTCCGCTTCAAGAGCCAGCTGGAATGCATCAATGTTGAAAATACCGGCATTATTGATCGGCTCAATGCTTTCGCCATGATGTTCGCGAAAAGCAGCGAAAGCGCGCTGCTTCCGCTCTGCGGCGCTTTGGCGGCGGAGCTGCTGGCTTTGCCTGAAAGCCTGAAGCAGATGACGAAAGATTTTTTCGAGATCCATCTCAATTGGCTTCAGGAAAATATCGTGAAGGGCCAAGAGGCCGGCGAGCTCAAAGCTGAGCTCGACAGCGTGAAGGTCGCCAGGCTCATTCTGAATACATTGGAAGGCGGCAGCTTTGTCTCTTGGGCACTGAACGACAATTACGAGCAGTTTTCTGGATTTGACTTCATCTTAGATGGGCTTCGGGTTGCCGGGACGCAGCACTGAGGCTCAGCAGCCTTTCTCCCCAGCAGGGCTTGTTCCTACCTCATGAACGCTACATCCGCCTAATCTAAATCTTCTGAGTATTTCTCGCGTGCTCCTTCTATCGGGAGTACGTCGCGTCTCGCATTTTTCACGCAGTTGTTGCCCGCCTTTTCCTCCTCGCACCTGAACTGATGTTTTTGAGAGCTGCGACACCTGCACGGTGATCGCAAGCATCCCTATTCCAGAAATGTGATTACAGAATCTATTTTTCCACGTTGAGTTATAAGACAATTACCTCTTGTTGCAATACCTACTAGTTGGTAGGCTTGTTTCTCTTCCGAGCCAAACGGCCGGTCCATCCGAAGAGGAACGAACACATGAGCAACAACCTGAATGGTATCGATGTCGCCGCACTCCAGCAGTTTGCCCAAGGCGTTGCTGAGGATGCGACCAAGCGTCACGCAAGCTTTAACGTGAAGACCGAGTGGAAAGGCCAGACTCGTTCCGTGGCGAAGGTCAATCGCTACAGCCTGGCCGGGGAAACCTACTCGCGCGACTTTGAAATTGTCGCCGACGAGCCAAACGAATTGTTGGGGCAGAACACCGCACCTAACCCGCAGGAACTGCTGATGGCCGCGCTTAACGCCTGTATGTCGGTCGGTTACGCGGCCAATGCCGCAATGATGGGCATCAAGATTCACAGCCTGGAAATCGAGACTGACGGCACCCTCGATCTGCGTGGCTTTTTGGGCATCGACGAAAGCGTCAATCCTGGTTACGACGAAGTAAGCGTCGTGATTCGCCTGCGCACTGACGCCCCTCGTGAGCGCGTTGAAGAGCTGCACAAGGTGGTGCTGAAAAC
>NZ_JBFTLU010000472.1:0-3353 GCF_056396605.1 Pseudomonas sp. 05T35 | reverse complement strand
GTGGTTAATCTATTCGCGAGCAAGCGAACGTCGCCCGGCCCATCCCACAGATTGATGTGCAATATCTGTGGGAAGGGCCGGGCGAGTTTGCTTGTTCGTGAAGGCAATGGATCAGGCTGTGAATAACTTCGGCCGATCATTGATCTGTGGATAACTCAGCTCTTCTGGACTTTCACCGGACGCTTCCAACCATCGATATTTTTCTGCCGAGCCCGACCAACGGCCAACTGAGACTTATCCACAGTCGAGGTAATCGTCGAACCCGCCGCAGTAGTCGCACCGTCCAGGATATCCACAGGCGCTACCAACGAGTTGTTGGAGCCAATGAATACGTCTTCACCCAGGACCGTCTTCCACTTGTTGACGCCATCATAGTTGCAGGTGATGGTGCCGGCGCCAATGTTGGTGCGCGCGCCGACTTCGGCATCGCCCAGGTAGGTCAGGTGGCCGGCCTTGGCGCCTTCACCCAGATGGGCATTCTTCAATTCGACGAAGTTACCCACATGGGCGCGGGCTTCCAGCACAGTTCCCGGACGCAAGCGTGCGAACGGACCGGCATCGCTGCCCTCGCCCAATACCGCGCCTTCGATGTGGCTGTTGGCCTTGATGATTACGCCCTTGCGCAGGGTGCTGTCCTTGATCACGCAGTTCGGGCCGATGACCACGTCGTCTTCGATGACCACGCGACCTTCGAGAATCACGTTGATGTCGATCAGCACATCACGGCCGACTGTCACTTCACCGCGCACATCAAACCGTGCCGGATCGCGCAATGTCACGCCTTGGGCCATCAGTCGACGGCCTTCGCGCAACTGATAGTGACGCTCAAGCTCGGCGAGCTGTTTGCGGTCATTGGCGCCCTGCACTTCCATCGCGTCGTGAGGTTGCTCAGTGTCCACGATCAGGCCGTCGCTGACTGCCATGGCGATCACGTCGGTCAGGTAGTACTCGCCCTGCGCATTGTTGTTGGAGAGCCGGCTCATCCAGTCCCCCAGATGACTGGCCGGCACCGCGAGAATACCGGTGTTGCCTTCAGTGATCGTACGCTCGGCTTCGCTGGCATCTTTATGCTCGACGATAGCGGTCACCCGCCCGTCAGCGTTGCGCACGATACGGCCATAACCCGTCGGGTCATCGAGCTCGACGGTCAACAGCCCCATCTGCATTGGCGCCACGAGCTTGAGCAGGCGTTGCAGGGTCGGGACTTCGATCAGCGGCACGTCACCGTAAAGGATCAATACGGTATCGGCGGTAATGAACGGCACAGCCTGGGCCACTGCGTGTCCTGTGCCGAGCTGTTTGTCCTGCAACACGAAGTTCAAGTCATCTGCTGCCAGACGCTCGCGTACCGCGTCGGCGCCATGGCCAATCACCACGTGAATGCGCTGTGGATCAAGTTGGCGGGCGCTGTGGATAACATGGCCAAGCATGGAGTTCCCCGCCACCGGGTGTAGCACCTTCGGCAGAGCTGAACGCATGCGAGTGCCTTGACCGGCAGCGAGAATAACGATTTCTAGAGACATGACTGGCTACCAATCCTGGATGGTCAGCGGCTGCGACCAAGAGGTAAATTGCAAAAAAAGAAAAAGGGTAGCCGAGGCTACCCTTTTTAATCAATCACACAACAAGCGGGAGGCTTATCAGCCGCCGAACTTCTTGCGGATCTGCTGGACGGTGCGCAGCTGAGCTGTCGCCTCGGCCAGACGAGCGGCAGCGGAACCGTAGTCGAACTCGGCGCCTCTTTCATGCAAGGCCTTCTCAGCAGCCTGAACGGCTAGCTGAGCGGAGGCTTCGTCCAGGTCGGCAGCACGTTGCACGGTGTCGGCAAGAACCTTGACCATGTTCGGCTGAACCTCGAGGTAACCACCGGAGATGTAAAACACCTCGGTTTCCCCACCCTGTTTTATCAGGCGGATCGGACCTGGCTTGAGTTCAGTGATCAGCGGTGCGTGACCCAGAGCGATACCAAGATCACCCAGGCTGCCGTGCGCAATCACCATCTCGACCAGACCGGAAAAGATTTCTCCTTCCGCGCTGACGATATCGCAATGGACTGTCATAGCCATCTGCTTGCCTCAACCTGATTAGCGCCCGTTGCCGGGCGCCGGGATTACAGTTTCTTGGCTTTCTCGATCGCTTCTTCGATGCCGCCGACCATGTAGAACGCTTGTTCTGGCAGGTGGTCGTAGTCACCGTTGAGGATGCCTTTGAAGCCAGCAATGGTGTCTTTCAGGGAAACGTATTTACCCGATGCACCGGTGAAGACTTCRGCMACGAAGAACGGCTGCGACARGAAGCGCTGGATCTTACGAGCGCGGGATACCAACTGCTTGTCGGTTTCCGACAGCTCGTCCATACCCAGGATCGCAATGATGTCCTTCAGTTCTTTGTAACGCTGCAGAACATACTGAACGCCGCGAGCGGTGTCGTAGTGGTCCTGACCGATCACGTTCGGGTCCAGCTGACGCGAAGTCGAATCCAGTGGATCTACCGCTGGGTAGATACCCAGGGAAGCGATGTCACGGGACAGAACGACAGTGGCGTCCAAGTGGGCGAAGGTGGTCGCTGGCGACGGGTCAGTCAAGTCATCCGCAGGTACGTATACCGCTTGGATCGAGGTGATCGAACCGTTTTTGGTGGAAGTGATGCGCTCTTGCAGAGTGCCCATCTCTTCAGCCAGGGTCGGCTGGTAACCTACTGCAGAAGGCATACGGCCCAGCAGTGCGGATACTTCAGTACCGGCCAGGGTGTAACGATAGATGTTGTCGACGAACAGCAGAACGTCGTTACCTTCGTCACGGAACTTCTCGGCCATGGTCAGGCCGGTCAGAGCTACGCGCAGACGGTTTCCCGGCGGCTCGTTCATCTGACCGTAAACCAGTGCCACTTTGTCCAGAACGTTGGAATCCTTCATCTCGTGGTAGAAGTCGTTACCCTCACGAGTACGCTCACCCACACCGGCGAACACGGAATAACCACTGTGCTCGATGGCGATGTTACGGATCAGTTCCATCATGTTTACGGTTTTGCCTACACCGGCACCACCGAACAGACCGACTTTACCGCCCTTGGCGAACGGGCAAACCAGGTCGATAACCTTGATGCCGGTTTCCAGCAGGTCGTTGCCGCCAGCTTGCTCAGCGAAGGATGGCGCAGGACGATGAATGCCCCAGCGTTCTTCGGTGTCAATCGGGCCAGCTTCGTCGATCGGGTTGCCCAGTACGTCCATGATCCGGCCCAGAGTCGCTTTACCGACCGGTACGGAGATGGCTGCGCCAGWGTYRKTGACKTCCAGACCGCGCTTCAAGCCYTCGGTGGARCCCATCGCAATGGTACGAACCACRCCGTCGCCC
>NZ_JBFTLU010000471.1:0-3371 GCF_056396605.1 Pseudomonas sp. 05T35 | reverse complement strand
ATCGTTCTTTAAAAATTTGGGTATGTGATAGAAAGATAGACTGAACGTTACTTTCACTGGTAACGGATCAGGCTAAGGTAAAATTTGTGAGTAATTGCGAATTTTCGGCGAATGTCGTCTTCACAGTATAACCAGATTGCTTGGGGTTATATGGTCAAGTGAAGAAGCGCATACGGTGGATGCCTTGGCAGTCAGAGGCGATGAAAGACGTGGTAGCCTGCGAAAAGCTTCGGGGAGTCGGCAAACAGACTKTGATCCGGAGATGTCTGAATGGGGGAACCCACCTAACATAAGTTAGGTATCTTAAGCTGAATACATAGGCTTAAGAAGCGAACCAGGGGAACTGAAACATCTAAGTACCCTGAGGAAAAGAAATCAACCGAGATTCCCTTAGTAGTGGCGAGCGAACGGGGACTAGCCCTTAAGTGGCTTTGAGATTAGCGGAACGCTCTGGAAAGTGCGGCCATAGTGGGTGATAGCCCTGTACGCGAAAATCTCTTAGTCATGAAATCGAGTAGGACGGAGCACGAGAAACTTTGTCTGAATATGGGGGGACCATCCTCCAAGGCTAAATACTACTGACTGACCGATAGTGAACTAGTACCGTGAGGGAAAGGCGAAAAGAACCCCGGAGAGGGGAGTGAAATAGATCCTGAAACCGTATGCGTACAAGCAGTGGGAGCMSACTTTGTTSKGTGACTGCGTACCTTTTGTATAATGGGTCAGCGACTTATTTTCAGTGGCGAGCTTAACCGAATAGGGGAGGCGTAGCGAAAGCGAGTCTTAATAGGGCGTCTAGTCGCTGGGAATAGACCCGAAACCGGGCGATCTATCCATGGGCAGGTTGAAGGTTGGGTAACACTAACTGGAGGACCGAACCGACTACCGTTGAAAAGTTAGCGGATGACCTGTGGATCGGAGTGAAAGGCTAATCAAGCTCGGAGATAGCTGGTTCTCCTCGAAAGCTATTTAGGTAGCGCCTCATGTATCACTGTAGGGGGTAGAGCACTGTTTCGGCTAGGGGGTCATCCCGACTTACCAAACCGATGCAAACTCCGAATACCTACAAGTGCCGAGCATGGGAGACACACGGCGGGTGCTAACGTCCGTCGTGAAAAGGGAAACAACCCAGACCGTCAGCTAAGGTCCCAAAGTTATGGTTAAGTGGGAAACGATGTGGGAAGGCTTAGACAGCTAGGAGGTTGGCTTAGAAGCAGCCACCCTTTAAAGAAAGCGTAATAGCTCACTAGTCGAGTCGGCCTGCGCGGAAGATGTAACGGGGCTCAAACCATACACCGAAGCTACGGGTATCACTTAGGTGATGCGGTAGAGGAGCGTTCTGTAAGCCTGTGAAGGTGAGTTGAGAAGCTTGCTGGAGGTATCAGAAGTGCGAATGCTGACATGAGTAACGACAATGGGTGTGAAAAACACCCACGCCGAAAGACCAAGGTTTCCTGCGCAACGTTAATCGACGCAGGGTTAGTCGGTCCCTAAGGCGAGGCTGAAAAGCGTAGTCGATGGAAAACAGGTTAATATTCCTGTACTTCTGGTTATTGCGATGGAGGGACGGAGAAGGCTAGGCCAGCTTGGCGTTGGTTGTCCAAGTTTAAGGTGGTAGGCTGGAATCTTAGGTAAATCCGGGATTCTAAGGCCGAGAGCTGATGACGAGTGTTCTTTTAGAACACGAAGTGGTTGATGCCATGCTTCCAAGAAAAGCTTCTAAGCTTCAGGTAACCAGGAACCGTACCCCAAACCGACACAGGTGGTTGGGTAGAGAATACCAAGGCGCTTGAGAGAACTCGGGTGAAGGAACTAGGCAAAATGGCACCGTAACTTCGGGAGAAGGTGCGCCGGTGAGGGTGAAGGACTTGCTCCGTAAGCCCATGCCGGTCGAAGATACCAGGCCGCTGCGACTGTTTATTAAAAACACAGCACTCTGCAAACACGAAAGTGGACGTATAGGGTGTGACGCCTGCCCGGTGCCGGAAGGTTAATTGATGGGGTTAGCTAACGCGAAGCTCTTGATCGAAGCCCCGGTAAACGGCGGCCGTAACTATAACGGTCCTAAGGTAGCGAAATTCCTTGTCGGGTAAGTTCCGACCTGCACGAATGGCGTAACGATGGCGGCGCTGTCTCCACCCGAGACTCAGTGAAATTGAAATCGCTGTGAAGATGCAGTGTATCCGCGGCTAGACGGAAAGACCCCGTGAACCTTTACTATAGCTTTGCACTGGACTTTGAATTTGCTTGTGTAGGATAGGTGGGAGGCTTTGAAGCGTGGACGCCAGTTCGCGTGGAGCCATCCTTGAAATACCACCCTGGCAACTTTGAGGTTCTAACTCAGGTCCGTTATCCGGATCGAGGACAGTGTATGGTGGGTAGTTTGACTGGGGCGGTCTCCTCCTAAAGAGTAACGGAGGAGTACGAAGGTGCGCTCAGACCGGTCGGAAATCGGTCGTAGAGTATAAAGGCAAAAGCGCGCTTGACTGCGAGACAGACACGTCGAGCAGGTACGAAAGTAGGTCTTAGTGATCCGGTGGTTCTGTATGGAAGGGCCATCGCTCAACGGATAAAAGGTACTCCGGGGATAACAGGCTGATACCGCCCAAGAGTTCATATCGACGGCGGTGTTTGGCACCTCGATGTCGGCTCATCACATCCTGGGGCTGAAGCCGGTCCCAAGGGTATGGCTGTTCGCCATTTAAAGTGGTACGCGAGCTGGGTTTAGAACGTCGTGAGACAGTTCGGTCCCTATCTGCCGTGGACGTTTGAGATTTGAGAGGGGCTGCTCCTAGTACGAGAGGACCGGAGTGGACGAACCTCTGGTGTTCCGGTTGTCACGCCAGTGGCATTGCCGGGTAGCTATGTTCGGAATAGATAACCGCTGAAAGCATCTAAGCGGGAAACTAGCCTCAAGATGAGATCTCACTGGGACCTTGAGTCCCCTGAAGGGCCGTCGAAGACTACGACGTTGATAGGTTGGGTGTGTAAGCGCTGTGAGGCGTTGAGCTAACCAATACTAATTGCCCGTGAGGCTTGACCATATAACACCCAAGCAATCTGCATGCTTCGAGAGAAGARCCAGATTGCGGTGTGTGAAGACGAAACGAACCGAAAGTTCGAGCTGCTCACAAAACACCCGACTGTCACATACCCAATTTGCTGAAGCGAGRCCMACWGGTCRCGAKTCAGTACCCGAATTTCTTGACGACCATAGAGCATTGGAACCACCTGATCCCATCCCGAACTCAGCAGTGAAACGATGCATCGCCGATGGTAGTGTGGGGTTTCCCCATGTGAGAGTAGGTCATCGTCAAGATTAAATTCCGAAACCCCAATTGCGAAAGCAGTTGGGGTTTTGTTTTGCCTGC
>NZ_JBFTLU010000470.1:0-3371 GCF_056396605.1 Pseudomonas sp. 05T35 | reverse complement strand
AATACTTTCTGCCTGAACAGATTAGAGAAACGACCATGCATAATGTCGTCATCAGCGGCACCGGCCTGTACACACCGGCCAACAGCATCTCCAACGAAGAGCTGGTGCAGTCTTTCAATACTTACGTCGCTCAGTTCAATGCTGACAACGCTGACGCCATCGAGCGCGGTGAAGTGGAAGCGTTGACCGAATCCAGCGCCGCCTTTATCGAAAAAGCCTCGGGGATCAAAAGCCGCTTTGTCATGGACAAGGAGGGCATTCTCGATCCAAAGCGCATGGCACCTCGTTTGCCCGAGCGTTCCAATGACGAATGGTCGGTGCTTTGCCAGATGGCCATTGGCGCTGCCGAGCAGGCCCTGCAACGCGCCGGCAAGACGGCGGCGGACATCGACGGGGTGATCGTTGCCTGCTCCAACCTGCAACGTGCCTATCCGGCCATTGCAATCGAAGTCCAGGAAGCGCTGGGTATCGAAGGTTTCGGTTTTGACATGAACGTGGCCTGTTCCTCGGCGACATTCGGCATTCAGGCTGCCGCCAACAGCGTACAGCTGGGCCAGGCCCGGGCGATCCTGATGGTCAACCCGGAAGTCTGCACCGGTCACCTGAACTTCCGCGACCGCGACAGCCACTTCATCTTCGGTGACGCCGCCACTGCGGTAATCATCGAACGTGCCGACCTGGCCACGTCCAAGTATCAGTTCGACATCGTCAGCACCAAACTGCTGACCAAGTTCTCCAACAACATTCGCAACAACTTCGGCTTCCTCAACCGCGCGGCGGAAGAGGGCATCGGTGCCCGTGACAAATTGTTCGTCCAGGAAGGCCGCAAGGTGTTCCGTGATGTCTGCCCGATGGTCGCGGAACTGATCGCTACCCACCTGGACGAAAACAAGCTGAACATCAGTGACGTGAAGCGTTTCTGGCTGCACCAGGCCAACCTCAGCATGAACCACCTGATCGTCAAGAAGCTGCTGGGCCGCGAAGCCACCGAAGAAGAAGCCCCGGTGATTCTCGACACGTATGCCAACACCAGCTCCGCCGGTTCGGTGATTGCCTTTCACAAGAACCAGGACGATTTGCCAGCTGGTTCGCTGGCAGTACTCAGCTCGTTTGGTGCCGGTTATTCGATTGGCAGCGTGATTCTGCGCAAGCGTTGAGTTGTGAAGGGCAGTGACAAGCCTGAGTCATGCACCCCCTCGCCACAGGAAATCAGTATTGATGACTGACGACACGCAACTGCTCGCCCGCCTGTTGGCGGGCGAGCAGCAGGCTTTCAAGGAGTTGGTCGGCACCTACCAGAGCGCCATGCGGGCGGTGGCTTATGCCATCGTCGGTAACCGGCATGCCGACGAAGTGGTGCAGGATGCCTGGCTGTCGGTGGTGCGCAACCTGAACGGGTTCGAGGGGCGTTCCAGCCTCAAGACCTGGCTGTTGACCATCACCGCCAACGCGGCAAAAGGTCGATACAAACAAAACCGCCGGGAAGTCTTGCTCGATGACCTGCCGTCACCCCACGGCACCATCGATGATGATCGTTTCTCCGCCGCTGATGGCCACTGGCTGGTGGCGCCGTTCAGCTGGCATCAGGACACCCCGGAAGCGCTGCTCACCGAAAACGAACTGCGTGAATGCCTGGAGCATACCTTGCTCAGCCTGTCGGAACTGCAAAGCAGCGTGCTGCTGTTGCGTGAGCGCCAGGGCCTGGAGCTGGAGGAAATTTGTAATCTTCTGGAGATCTCGCTCTCCAATGTTCGTGTGCTGCTGCACCGCGCACGGTTGAAGGTGTTTGCAACCGTGGAGCATTTTGAGGAAACCGGCGAATGTTGACCTGTAAGGAACAAGTAGCGCGGTCCAGCGATTATCTCGATGGCCAGTTGAGCTTTCGTGAGCGGCTGATGGTGCGCCATCATTTGATGTTTTGCCCCAATTGCCGACGGTTCATCCGACAGATGCGCCTGATGCAGGCGACCTTGCGCGCCATGCCCGAAAAACCGCTTCCCGGTGTCGACGAGCTCGCCGCGCGGTTGGCCGCCGAACAGCAAAAGGGTAAACAGTAATTTCAGGTCACACCTCCCTCAGACTTCGTTTTGACCCCGCTTCGGCGGGGTTTTTATTTCGGCAAGGGCCGTGGATGGGCGATACTCGGCGGGTCTGTAGGCAACAACCGCAGGGGAACAGGATGCCGTTACACGTTTTGGACAGTCTGTCCGCCATCGCGCCTCAAGAGTGGGACGCGCTGGTGCCCGAGACTCAGCCGTTTCTGCGTCACGCTTTTCTCGGGGCGCTGGAAGACAGTGGCAGCCTGGGGCCGCAGTCCGGCTGGCAGCCGGAGCATCTGCTGCACATCGAAGACGGTCGGCTGCTCGCGGCAATGCCGAGTTACCGCAAATGGCATTCCTACGGCGAATACGTGTTCGACCATGCCTGGGCCGATGCCTGCGAGCGCGCCGGGATCGATTACTACCCCAAACTGTTGACGGCTGTGCCGTTCAGCCCGGTCAGCGGGCCACGGTTGCTGGCGGCGAATGTGCAGGATGGTTTCGAACTGCTGAACAGCATCCCGGGTTATCTGGAAATTGAAGGGCTCTCCAGCGCCCATATCAACTTTACCGACGCCTTTACCGACGCAGCATTGGCCGAGCAACCGGGCTGGTTGCAACGCATCGGTTGCCAGTACCACTGGCAGAATCGCGGTTATCGGGATTTTCAGGACTTCCTTGATGCATTGAGCTCACGCAAGCGCAAGCAGATGCGCAAGGAGCGTGAACAAGTGGCGGGGCAGGGCATCGAGTTTGAATGGCTTGAGGGGCATCAACTCGACCAGGCACAGTGGGATTTTGTCTATGCCTGTTACGCCAATACTTATGCGGTGCGTCGGCAGTCGCCGTACCTGACGCGGGAGTTTTTCAGCCTGTTGGCTGAACGCATGCCCGAAGCCATTCGGGTAGTCCTGGCCAAACAAGGATCACGGCCGGTGGCCATGGCCTTTAGCCTGGTCGGTGGCGATAGCTTTTATGGACGTTATTGGGGCTGCCTGGCGGAGTTCGACCGCCTGCACTTCGAGACCTGTTTCTATCAAGGCATGGACTATGCGATCGCCAACGGTTTCCAGCGTTTCGATGCCGGTGCCCAGGGCGAGCACAAATTGATTCGTGGTTTTGAACCGGTGATCACCCATTCCTGGCACTACTTGCGTCACCCGGGATTGAAGTCGGCGGTGAAGGATTTTCTTGAGCGCGAACGTTTGGGTGTCATGGGCTATGCAGAAGAAGCGAAGAGCGCCTTGCCCTACCGCCAGGGCTGACTTTCATTGGCGCTGGTGGCTATCTTCCGTAGCAGCTGCCGAGCCCGCGAGGCTGCGTCCGGCTGCG
>NZ_JBFTLU010000469.1:0-4105 GCF_056396605.1 Pseudomonas sp. 05T35 | reverse complement strand
CTCTATACCGCAGTTGCAACCGCTACCGGTGGCCGTGATGGTCGTGCCGTTTCCAGCGACAACATCCTCGACGTCAAACTCGCCACGCCAAAAGAACTCGGCGGTGCCGGCGGTGCAGCGACCAACCCTGAGCAACTGTTCGCGGCCGGTTACTCCGCATGCTTCATCGGTGCGCTGAAGTTCGTCGCCAGCCAGACCAAGCGCAAAATCCCTGATGATGCCTCGATCACCGCTCATGTCGGCATTGGTCAGATCCCTGGTGGTTTCGGCCTGGATATCGACCTGAATGTCAGCCTGCCCGGCCTGGAACAGGCCGACGCGCAAGCGCTCGTCGACGCCGCGCACCAGGTCTGCCCGTACTCCAATGCCACTCGCGGCAATGTAGACGTTCGCCTGCACGTCACTGTCTGAGTGTTCGTAGCCGACAGACGCGCACAAAAAAGCCCGACTCGATGGTCGGGCTTTTTCTTTCCTGCAAAAACTGCGCTTATTTGGCGCGGCCTTTGTAAGAACCGCCTTCGCGGGTATCGATCTCGATCATGTCGCCGATTTCGATGAAGTCGGCAACCGACAGCTCGGTACCGTTTTTCAGTTTGGCAGGCTTCATCACCTTGCCGGAAGTGTCACCGCGAGCGGAACCTTCGGTGTAGTCAACCTGACGCACGATAGTGGTCGGCAGTTCTACGGAAACCAGACGCTCTTCGAAGAAGATCGCTTCGCAAACATCGGTCATGGTGTAGTCAGTGGTGTCCATGAACGTGTAGGTGTCGCCGCTGATGAACGACAGGGTCGCTTCTTTGCGGTCGAGGATTACGTCGTCCAGTTTGTCGTCAGCGCTGTAAACGATCTCGGTCTTGTAACCGGTCAGCAGGTTTTTCAGCTTGGTCTTCATGATCGCGCTGTTACGACCGGACTTGGTGAATTCAGCTTTCTGAACCAGCCAAGGGTCGTTTTCGAGACGGATCACCGTACCGGGTTTCAGTTCTTTACCAGTTTTCATTGCGAATATCCGAATTTGGATGGGATTTACAAAAATCTAGGCCGCGTATCATATCCAATTTAGGTAAAACTGCACCAGCGCCGAAGCAAGATCGGCCTGCAAAGCCTGTTCCAGACACCATGCCTGGGCGTGTTTTTGCAGTTCTGGCCAGTGTTCCTGTGTCGCAACCCATGCCTGAGCCATTCCAGCGCCCGTATTCCAGGCCCGCCATAATCCGACGAGTGCCGCTTTTGCCGCCGGAGAAAGGCCTGCGGTGTACAGCGTCAGAAAAGCTTCGAGCTTGTCCAGGTGGACATCTTCTTCCTGTTGATAAATATGCCACAGCATTGGCCGGGCCGCCCATTGCGCGCGGACGAACGAGTCCTCCCCACGCACCGCGTTGAAATCACAACACCACAGCAGCAGGTCGTATTGATCCTGTCGRACGAACGGCAACACCTGCACGGTCAACGCCCCTCGCACCTGTAATGCTCCGGCACCCAGCCCTTCAACCCCCAGCCAGCGCTCGACGTCGCCCAGGATCCGGCCCTCGGGCACCAGCAGATGAGTGGTATGAATGTCACTCGCCATGACGTCCAGCCAATCGGCCAATCCGGCATTCTCGTAGGCGAATAACGAAATCAGCCGCGTACCTTCGGCGCGATCGACGCCCAGCCCTTGCAGGAGTTCGCGCTGAGCCTCAGTGCTGTGTTGAAACTGCTCGCGCCGCTCCAGCAACCCGCGCTCACGCAACAAGCCGCCAGTACCCGCCTTAAACCCCGGAAAGAAGAAGTACTTCTGCACCTGTTTGTACTTCACCGACGGCAAGCCATGGCAGCCGACGATCCAGTCTTCGGCACTCAAATAATCGAGATTCATCCACAGCGGAGTCTTTTCGCGCGCGGCCATTGCCTCCATATAGGCATGCGGCAACTGGCAGGCGAATGCAGCGATCACCACATCGGCGGCCTCTGTCGGCGCCCAGTCGGCCGGCCAATGGCAGACTTCGACGCCTTGCTGCCATTGCCGGGCAGCACTGATGTCGAGTTCCGGGCACAAGCGTTCGAAGGCCCGCAGGTCATCGACCCACAGCCGTACCGCACAGTGATGTTCGGCCACTAATTGTCGGGCCAGGCGCCAGGTCACGCCGATGTCGCCGTAGTTGTCGACGACCGTACAGAAAATATCCCAGTCGACTTTCATTCCAGGCTCCATGGGGCAAAGACCTCAATTGTCCGCATAAATCGTTGCGTGCAGAAGAGCCGACGCCGATTAATCTTCGTGCGACAATCGCGCCAGCCCACCCCCCTCGCCAGGAGGCAATCATGCCCTACCGTCCACATGTTCGCCGCACGGTGTCTATCACACTCAGTCCGCTGCAACTGATTGCCAGCATTGCGGTGGGTCTGTGGCTGGGATTTTTAGCCATCGCGCTGACCTGCTGGCTGGCGTCGAAACTGCTGTTCAGCGAACAACTCGCCCCGCTTGCCGATGCGGCGCATCGAATAGCACAACCCAAGCCTGCGGCGGTTGAACCGGCACCCGAGAATCCGATGTTCGAGCAGTACAAGGAAAACCTGCGCAAACAGGCGCAACAGCAAACGCTCGATCAGGCACGTAGCAATACCCGCAACCTGTCCAACCCGAAATGCCAGTTCTGGCTACAGCAAGACCAAACCGCGTCCAGCGAAAAAAGCCGCGCCAACGTCCAGCAATTCTGCGATTGATCATGAACAAACACACGGTCCACCAACTGATTCTGGAAAAGCTTGCGGTCGATCTCGACATCGCCGAGCGCGCAGCGCAAACCGCATACGAAACCGCGACCCACGAAGAAAACATCGCCGAGAACAAGTACGACACCCTGGGGCTGGARGCGTCTTATCTGGCRGCCGGACAAGCCAAACGGGTGGAGGAAATCCGCCAGTCACTGGTGCTGTGCCAGAACCTGGCATTGCGCGCTTATGACGATCAGCGCGGGATTGAAGTCGGTGCGCTGTTGGGCCTGGAAGACGAAAAGGGACGCGAACAGTGGCTGTTCCTGGCCCCTGATGCAGCCGGCTTGAAGGTTGATCTGGTGGGGCAACTGATTACCGTCATCACCCCGCGCTCACCGCTGGGCAAAAGTCTGCTGGGCAAATTCGAGGGGGATGAGGTCGAGATCGTCGTGGCTGGCACTCGGCAACAATTCGCTGTCACCGAGGTGGTCTAGTCAGTTCAATGAACCGGTAGTTCAACGCCTTCGAACAGCTCTTCCAGTTCCTGCTTGTTGTGGCACTGGATGGCTTTGGCCATGACTTCGCGAGTCAGGTGCGGGGCGAACTTCTCGATGAAGTCACACATGAAGCCACGCAGGAACGTCCCGCGACGGAAACCGATTTTGGTCACGCTGGATTCGAACAGCTCGCTGGCGTCGAGCACCACCAGGTCGTTGTCTAGCTTGGTGTCGACGGCCATTTTCGCCACGATCCCGACACCCAGCCCCAAGCGAACGTAGGTCTTGATCACGTCGGCGTCGGCGGCGGTGAACACTACTTTCGGGGTCAGGCCGCGATGGCTGAAGGCTTCGTCGAGTTTCGAACGACCCGTGAAACCGAACACGTACGTCACGATCGGGTATTCAGCCAGGGCTTCGAGGGTCAGCTTCGGCAGCTTGGTCAACGGGTGACCTTGCGGCACGACAACGCAGCGGTTCCAGCGGTAGCACGGCATCATCACCAAGTCGCCGAACAGCTCCAGCGCTTCAGTGGCAATGGCAAAATCCACGGTGCCATCAGCGGCCATTTCGGCGATCTGCATCGGTGAACCCTGGTGCATGTGCAGGGCAACGTCCGGGTATTGCTTGATGAAATTGCTGATCACCGGCGGCAGTGCATAACGCGCCTGGGTGTGGGTGGTGGCAATCGACAGGGTGCCTTTCTTCTCGTTGGAGAACTCCTGAGCGATCTGCTTGATGCTTTCAACCTTGCGCAGAATTTCGCCAGCCGTGGTGATGATTCGCTCACCGGCCGGGGTCACTCGGGTCAGGTGTTTGCCGCTGCGCGCAAAAACCTCGACACCCAACTCGTCTTCCAGCAGACGGATCTGCTTGCTGATGCCCGGCTGCGAGGTGTACAGGCTTTGAGC
>NZ_JBFTLU010000468.1:0-3385 GCF_056396605.1 Pseudomonas sp. 05T35 | reverse complement strand
CTTCTTTGCATTGTCGCCACCTGGGCACCTGCCTGTTTCTGGTTATTGGCCTTGTGAGTCCGTTGACCCAGAGCGCCTCCGCAGCGTTCTTCAGCTCAAAGCGCTTGCCGTATATCGATGACAACCAGCAATGCCGTGGACAACCCCTGCCCGCCACTGTCGAACACCTGACGGGCGAAGCCTGGAAGCTTGATCGCAAGGGCAATCAGGTGGCGCTCGAAGAAGGAATGGCGGTTGACGAGCAGGAAGGCGTGAAGACCTCCCCTTCGGCGTTCGTCAGCCTGTCGCTGGGCGATGGATCACGCATCGTTCTACCGTCCAGTTCGCAGGTCACGTTGCGATTAAACGAAGAACTCCTCATCCCTCAGGTGATTCTTGAGCAAGGTCAGGTCGAGTCGTATGTGATCAAGCGCGCCAGCGACTATGATCGTTTTCAGATCGTGACGCCGGTCGGCGTACTTGGGGTTCGAGGCACACACTTTCGGGTGCGAAACAACGACAATGGGCAATCGCTGATCGAAGTGCTGAATGGCCAGGTGGCTGTCGATCGTGGTGAAAACCTTGATGCGCCACCGAAAAAACGCACGGGCAAACCACTTGCAAAAAAAGCCGAAAAACCGGCGGATGAAGTGCAGGTCATGGCTCGCCAGGGATTACGCATTCAGAAGGAAGGCAAGCTGACGCCGAGCGAGCTGTTGCCGGCACCGCAGTTGTTGGGGCAGACCGGTCAAACCGGCCCTGCACCGGTCTGGCAGTTGATCATGAAACCCTTGCACGGGGCCACGCGCTACCGGGCGCAAGTGGCGACCGACACGGACTTCCTGAACATCAAGCAGGAACAGTTTTCCAGCACGCCAGAGATCAACTTCAGTGGGTTGAAGGCGTTTTTCTACCATGTTCGACTCTCTGCGTATGATGAGCAGGGGCTTGAGGGAGAGACCGGGGTATATGACATCTTCTATTACCCCAGGACCACGCGTGTCCAATAACGACTCGGCCCATTGTCGATGAAACACTGGCCAAGGAAGGAGGGGCGCGGGCCGACCCAGGCCCAGCAGCTGTTTCGTCGGATGGTCCGTGAATGGCTGTGGGTCAGCCTGATCCTGCTGCCGTTGACGGCGCTTCTGTCCTTGAACCATGGGCTGACGCTGAGCAATCTGCTGTACGACAACCTGCGTCGGCTCAGTCCGCTACCCGTTGATMCGCGAATCCTTATTGTCACCATCGACGATTACAGCTTGCAGCAACTCGGCCAGTGGCCCTGGTCGAGAACCTTGCACGCCGACCTGCTGGATCGGCTCAGCGATGCAAAGGCCAAGGGCGTGCTGTTCGACGTCATTTTCAGCGAGCCAGACAAACTTCCCGACAACGACCTGCGCCTGGCACACGCTGCATGCCGGGCTGGCAACGTGTTCGTGCCTTTGCTGCGCGAAGGGGTTGCCCGTTATGGGCAGCCGCTGGGTGAAATCGAACCCGTGGCACCGTTGAGGCTCTGTGCCAAAGGTATCGGGCATATCAACGCCGAGGCGGACGCTGATGGCATCGTGCGCAGCGTGTACCTGCGCGAAGGCCCTGAGCGCAACCCAAGGGCGCAACTGGCCTGGCTGCTTTATGAGATGACCACTGATGGCTCGGATTCCCTGCCCGGCTCGCCATTCTCATTGACGGTTCAAGGCTGGCAACGAACCAACGGCATTCGAATTCCCTTTATCAGCGCGAATGCGGGTTTCCCCAGCGTCCCTTACGTCAGCGTGCTGCGGGGCGAAGTGCCACCCGAACTGCTGCGTGATCGCCTGATCCTGATTGGCTCTACGGCGCCTGGGTTGGGCGACCGCTATGTGACACCGCAGTCGGCGAGCATCGGCACCACACCGGGTATCGAGATTCAAGCCAACATCCTCAATGGTTTGCTGCAACACCGCAGCATCGTGGTACTTGCCGATGGCTGGGCGGTCGGGTTGTCGACGGCCATCGTCGCGTTGCTGCTGGCCTTGCTGCTGTTCCGTCCACGGCGTGCCTTGTGGTTGACCCTGGGCTGCATGGCGATGGCACTGGTCGCCTCGGCGTTGTTGCTCCGCGCCGGTTGGTGGTGGTCGCCCAGCGCCAGTTTGCTGGGGATGCTGCTGGGGTATTTGATCTGGAACTGGCGACGCTTGAGCGCAGTGCTCGCTTACTTCGGCTGGGAACTGGCACGGCTTGATAGCGAACCGAAAGTGTTTCCAGAGCGCCGCCGCACGCCGTCACCGGCCGGCGATGTATTGCAGGGGCAGATCGTCGCGCTGGAACAGGCGATGAGCCGGACCCGCGATACCCGACGGTTCATCGCCGACGGTCTGGAATACCTGCCGGTGGCGACGCTGATCAGCGATCCCAACGGACGGATCCTTTTGGCCAACCGCAATGCGCGGGGGGTATTTGGCAGCGATCTGGTCGGCGAAGACCTGCTGCGACGGCTCTCGGAGATTGGTTATCCGGGGCTGCTCGAGCAGGGAAGTCCTGTGTTGTCGACGCTTGAGACCAACGAGTTTCGCGATACCCAAGGGCGAAGTTTGCGTATGGACCTGGCGCCATTGCTGCCGGCTGAAGGCGGAACGGCGATTGGCTGGTTGCTCAGCCTGACGGATCTGAGCGTCGAGCGCGATGCCGAGGAACAGCGCGCGGTGCTGCTGCGGTTTCTTTCCCATGACCTGCGCGCGCCCCATTCAGTGATTCTGGCCTTGCTCGACGTCCAGTATCACCAAGGCACGGGGGACGCGCAGTTGTTCAGCCAGATCGAGTTGCAGGTACGCAAAGCCTTGAGCCTGACCGAGGCCTTTGTGCAGCTGGCCAAAGCCGAATCCGAGGCGTACCAGTTCGAACCGAGCATGTTCGCGATGCTGGTGCTTGACGCGTTTGATCAGGCGATGAGTATCGCGCAACTCAAGCAGATCGAGCTGTTGCACGATCTGGATGAAGAAGCGGAAGGCATGGTCCTGGCCGATCAGTCGTTGCTGACCCGGGCGCTGTTCAACCTGTTGGAAAACGCCATCAAGTACAGCCCGGCGGGTTCGCAGGTCAGCGTGCGGGTGAGTTGCGCACAGGGCTGGCTGACCTGCGAGATCGCCGACCAGGGCAAAGGTATTTCAGCCGACGAACTCCCCGAATTGTTCAGCCAGTACAAGCGCTTTGCTTCATCTCAAGGCAGTGAGGGACTGGGCCTGGGGTTGTCGATGGTCAAGGCCGTGGTGGATCGCCACGGTGGACGGATTTTCTGTGAAAGCCAGGTTGGGCAAGGTACGACGTTCAGCGTTCAACTGCCGTTGCTGGAGGAGTGAAGCATTTCCCTCCGTAGCAGCTGTCGAGCCTGCGAGGCTGCGTTCGAGGCGGACCGCGATCGGGCGAAGCC
>NZ_JBFTLU010000467.1:0-3395 GCF_056396605.1 Pseudomonas sp. 05T35 | reverse complement strand
GTCCAGCAGTGGCGAATCAACACCGTGTCGCCTTCCACTTCGACCGTCGACGCGGCGACTTCCAGCAGCTCGGCCAGGCACGCCGGGTCAAATTTGCTCAACGGAAAACGGAAGTCAGCGAACTCCTGGGTATCGGCCATGCGCCCGACCCGGTCGACGCTTTTCACCAAGCGATACTTCTCGATCACCGTGGCGCGGTCGACGTTTTTCGACGGCGAGAAACGGTCCTTGATGATTTTGAACACGGTGTTGAACCCCGGCAGGGTAAACACGCTCATGACCATGCCGCGCACGCCCGGGGCCATGATGAACTGGTCATCGGTGTTGGCCAGGTGGTTGATCAACGCCCGGTAGAACTCCGACTTGCCGTGTTTGTAGAAACCGATCGAGGTGTACAGCTCGGCGATGTGCTTGCCCGGCAGGATGCGTTTGAGAAAACCGATGAACTCCGCCGGCACCGGCACATCGACCATGAAGTACGAGCGGGTGAACGAGAAAATGATCGACACTTCGGCTTCATCGGTGATCAACGCGTCGATCTGAATCCCTCGGCCTTCGCGGTGCAGAAACGGAATCACCAGTGGCCATTGCTCGTCCGCGGTATAGATGCGCCCTACCAGGTAGGCGCCCTTGTTGCGGTAGAGCACCGAGGAAAACAGCTCGACGCTCAGTTCCGGGTCCTTGCAGACCCAATCGGGCAAACTCTCGCGCAGTTGCGCTTCGAGTCGGCGCAGATCGCGGTCGAGGTCAGCGTAGTCTTCGCTGAAGCGGTAATCGGCAAAAATGCTCGCGAGCATGCCGGACAACTGACCATGCGGCTTATAGATCCGGGTCTGCGCAGCCCGGGCCCGATGCAAGCTGGGTCGGGTGGTGTGGATGAACATGCAGCCATCGCTGATCAGGTCATGACTGAACAGCCCGCAGAAAATCGAGTTGTACCAGGTCTCGGACAATTCATCGTCGAAACGCAGGTCGATCAGGCTGATATAGGCGCTTTTGACCAGCGGCCAGCAGGTGACGTCCATCAGCACATCGTCCGCGAACGACTGATGCAAGCACCCCACCGTTTCACCGACCTTTTCTTCATAGAGGTTGATCCGCGCTGCCGACGCGATCTGCGTTTCCTGCCACTGCGCCTTTTCGAAGCGCGCCCGGGCACCGTCRGTGATCTGRCGGAAATGCTCGCGGTAATCGTCRAAGCCGTCGAGGATCATYYGGGCGATKTCGGCGGCKGGCCATKGCTGCGGCATGTGAAGACCTCTGCGGGATGGTTCTTGTCGTTGGGGCTGAGCTTAGAGGTCAATTGTTACGCAACGCAACCATTGCCTTGGCACCTTGAGGCAGCGACACTTGCGCCCTGATAAAGGAAGGAACGAGCTGTGAACCCCGTCGATATTCTGCGTATGTTGTCACTTGCTGCCATTTGGGGGGCGAGCTTTCTGTTCATGCGCATCATCGCCCCAGTGATTGGCACAATCCCCACTGCTTTTTTCCGCGTATCGATCGCCGCCACCGGGTTGCTGGTGATTCTGGCGCTGATGCGAATCAACTGGGATTTCCGTGGCAAGTTCAAAACCGTGCTGCTGCTCGGGGTGATCAACTCCGGTCTTCCAGCGACCCTGTACTCGGTGGCCGCTCAAGTGCTGCCGGCTGGCTACTCGGCGATTTTCAACGCCACCACCCCGCTGATGGGCGTGCTGATCGGCGGCCTGTTCTTCAGCGAAAGACTCACCCTGTCAAAAATTGCCGGCGTTGCCCTCGGGTTGTTTGGCGTCGCCGTCCTGACCCGCGCAGGTCCGGTGGCCTTCGATATGGAATTGCTGATGGGCGCACTCGCCTGCCTGCTGGCAACCACCTGCTACGGTTTCGCCGGGTTCCTGGCGCGACGCTGGCTCGACCATCAAGGCGGCCTCGACAGCCGTCTCTCGGCATTGGGCAGCATGCTCGGCGCAACGCTGTTCGTGTTGCCGTTGTTCGGCTACAGCGTCATCACTCAGCCGCCTGTTAGCTGGGGCGGCTGGAATGTCTGGTTGTCGCTGCTGGGCTTGGGCCTGGGTTGCACGGCGTTTGCCTACATCCTGTATTTCCGCCTGCTCAGTTCGATCGGCCCGGTCAAGTCGATGACCGTAACCTTCATGATCCCGCCGTTCGGCGTGTTGTGGGGCGCGTTGTTTCTCGATGAACCACTGTCGATGGCGCACCTGTATGGCGGGCTGTTGATTGCAGGGGCGTTATGGCTGGTGTTGAAGCCTGCGGCGGTGAAGGTGCCCGAACTGGTGGAGCAATAACCATTAGGCAGCGGCGCATCGACACTCTCAATATACCACCCGGGCTGCCTTGCTCCGACATAAAGGTCTCATGTATCGGGTTGGGTTGGGTCGAATCGGGCGGATCGAAAGACGTCAACCCGCCCTACCGAATCAAATTACCGGTGACGCATTTGTGCGAACTGGTAGCTTGGCTGCTTCCAGTGAACTCGGCGTCCGAGTTGTAGGTGAGTAGAAGCTGATCGTAGAGACCTGCCGGAGAGTAAACCGCCACAACCGCACTCAGCTGATTGCGGCCGGTGGCGTCGATAGGAGTTGTCTGCGGTCAATAGGCCAAAGACACGGCGTACGTCTCGCGAATGCCGTATGACGATATTGCTCTCACCCTAGGCCTAGCCCAAGATCAGGTCGAAACCGCTGAGACATGAGGCGATTCTTAATTGCTACGGGTGCATCACGATAAAAGGGACTTTGGGTATTACCGGCCAACGACCGTGTATCGAGAACCTCAAATCGCCGTCAATAGCCCGGAAGTTCTCTCCAATGAAGAGTTGCGAGACGCTGGATCAACCACATCCATGCAGCGTTTGAGGGAGTCGAAATCTGGCGTCTTGGACAAGCAAACCTGTATGGCCTGACTCACAGATACCGACACCATCGAGCATTCCGTGCGCCACCCCTCATAGATAAGCGCATGGCGAATTCGAGGGTTTTCATGGCAGTACTTCAACAAATTGAATTCCGTTGAGAGCACCAGGGCGGTGTTAATAATCAACAAATCAAAAGGATGACCTTGAGTGCGGGTCACCGACTGCACCTCTTGAAATGAACTCAAGGGAGCAATTCGGCAGTAGCCCAGTTGATTGAGCATTTTTTCTATTTTTATTCGCTGAAAATGCTGCCCGTCAGCGATCAGTATGCGTAGCGCCTTGTTTGACATGCGGTAAACCTGACAGGTTGGCCCCGTGAGCGCTTATCAACACCTTCGACTCACTGAAGAGCAACCAAGGCTACCTTTCACCACTAAAAATGAATCTAAGACAATTCTGAAACAGCCGTCCTCCTTCCTCGGTTTAGGACAGGAGGAACGTGGAGCAGTTAACGACTCGGCCTAAAACTGAAACAAGC
>NZ_JBFTLU010000466.1:0-3425 GCF_056396605.1 Pseudomonas sp. 05T35 | reverse complement strand
GTTCGATACTGACCACAGTGGCACGCTCAAGCGCAGCGGCTGGGCGGATCGCACCACAGGCATGCTGGTGATCGATGATGGCAGCGGCCAGATCAAGGACGTCAGCCAGATGTTCTCCGAGTATTACGGCGGCAAGGCCGGCGTCAACGGCGCAGCGGGCGAGACCAAGTTCAAGGACGGTTTCGCGGCGTTGGCCAGCGAGGACGCGAACAAGGACGGCGTGATCGATCAGAAAGACCCGATCTGGAGCAAGCTGCGGGTCTGGGTCGATGGCACCCACGATGCAAAAGTCGATGCCGGTGAACTGAAGACGCTGGCCGAGCTGGGCATTACCCAGATCAACGTCCGCGCCGCTTCCAGCAATGCTGAAATCCGTGACGGCAACAAGGTGCTCGCCACCGGTTCGTTCACCATCAATGGCAAGAACCAGGAAGCGCTGGCGGTCGATTTCCTTGGTGAT
The DNA here is from genome assembly GCF_056396605.1 of Pseudomonas sp. 05T35. NCBI lineage: Bacteria > Pseudomonadati > Pseudomonadota > Gammaproteobacteria > Pseudomonadales > Pseudomonadaceae > Pseudomonas > Pseudomonas sp. 05T35. The sequence continues at coordinate 2,965 of NZ_JBFTLU010000466.1, read as the reverse complement.
CCGGTCAGCAACACCCTGAGCACTCAGGGCAGCGGTACACGAGTGACCTCCACCACCAACGGCATCACCACCACCGCGTATGCCAGCCAAAGCGCCACTGGTGAAACCCTGAACGCTGCGCAACTGGGTGTGAGCAATCTGTACGGCGGCAGCGGCGACGACACGTTGATCGCCGCACCTGCTGGCGGATGGCTGGTGGGCGGTGCCGGTAGCAACACCTATGTCGGCGGGGCAGGCGATGACGTCTTTGTTATCAGCGCTTCGGACAATCCGGTCAATATTCACGGCAATGGCGGTCACGACACGGCGATCATCGTCGGTGACAAAGGCGTGGTGTTGAACATGGCCCACGCCGGTTTGACCATCGCCGAGGGTGGCAGCGGCAACGACACGATCATGAGCGGTGGCACTGGCAGCGCCTTCATCAAGGGCGGCTCGGGCAATTCGACGCTGGTGGGCGGTGCTGGCAACGACGTACTGGTCGGCGGCACCGGCCACAACACCATCATCGGCGGCAGCGGCAAGGCGGTTATCTATGCCGGGCCGCAGGGCGACGTCATTTACGCCTCCGAAGCCGGCAGCATCATTCACGCCGGTGGCGGCGCCGATACAATCTACGGCGGCGCCGGTAACGATGTGATCGAAGTCGGCCACGGCAATGCAACCATCGACGGCGACGGCGGGATCAACCTGGTGACGCTGCATGGCAACCATGGCGATTACCGCATCAGCCGCACCGACAGCGGTTATGAAGTGGCTGACAAGGTCGCCGGCCGTGACGGCACGGTGACGCTGAAAAACATCCAGAAGCTCAACTTCTCGGACATTTCTGCCGTCGACCTGCAAACCCCCAACGCCATGCCCGTGGCGGATGTGCTGACCCATGACAAGGACGGCAAGGTCTTCGATCGTACGCAGACTCACCTGATTTCCGCAGAGAGCCTGTTGGCCAATGATCAACACCTCAACAGCCAGGGCGCGTTGCGTATCGCCAATGTCGGCGACGCGGTGGGCGGTACGGTCAGCCTCACGGCCCAGGGTGATGTGCTGTTCAACCCGGACGCGCATTACACCGGTTTGATCAGCTTCAAATACGGCGTAGTCGATGCGGCGGGCAATCTGTCGGCGTCGGTGGTAGACCTCGGCAGTGGGCAAACCGCGCCAATGCGTGCCGRTGTCACCTTGCTGACCCCGGAAGTACCGCTCGATCCACTTGCGGCGCAGGAATGGTACTTGAGCGACACCAACGTGCTGCCGGTCTGGAAGGACTACACCGGCAAAGGCGTGCGCATTGGTCAGTTCGAGCCAGGTGGCCAGTTCGCCACGGCACCTGAAATCTTTGATATTGCCCACCCGGATCTGGCGCCGAACGTCGACAAAGCCTGGTTGCAGACTCAGCAGGCGGGCGGCACGTTGCCGGGGCTGGTGTCCAATCACGCAACGATGGTCGCGGGCGTCATGGTCGCGGCCAAGAATGGCGCAGGTGGCGTAGGTGTGGCCTACGACGCAACGTTGGGCGGTTATTACCTGGCCAACAGCGGCGCCGACCTTGCTGGATTGGGGCATATGGTCAGTTTTGACATTGCCAACAACAGCTGGGGGTTCTCGAACGATTTCGCCCTGAGCAATTTGCAGAACGGCCAGATCAACACTGCCGCTGCGCTGACCATGAATGCGCAGTATGCGGCGAGCAACGGTCGTGGCGGCTTGGGCACCATTATTGTGGCGGCGGGCGGCAACAGCCGAGCGACTGGCGGCAATGCCCAGGGTTCGCTGACCAACAACAACCGCTTCTCGGTCGAGGTCGGCGCGATCAACGCTCAGGGTGATCTGTCGACCTTGCAGATCGGCTCTTCACCGTTCTCCAATCCCGGTGCAAGCCTGCTGGTTTCGGCACCGGGCAGCAACGTTGTGTCCACCAGCCATATGCTGGAAACCGAGCGCGGTTCTACCTTCGGCAACGACTACACCAGCATGCAAGGCACCAGTTTTGCCGCGCCGATCGTCTCCGGCATTGTCGCGCTGATGCTGCAGGCCAACCCGAACCTCGGTTATCGGGATGTGCAGCAGATCCTGGCGTTGTCGGCGCGCAAGATCAACGACCCGTCCACCCAGTGGAGTGACAACGGCGCCCACGGCTGGAACGGTGGGGGCATGCACACCAGCAACGATTACGGCTTTGGTGAAGTCGATGCGCGGGCTGCCGTTCGCTTGTCCGAAGCGTGGATGACCCAAAGCACCGGCGCCAACGAGTACGTCTACAGCGCGTCGAGCGGTGCGCTTGGAAAACCATTGGCGGCGGGAGCGACGCTGACTTCGTCCATCGCCATGAACGCCGGTTTGAACGTTGAGCACGTCGAGATCGACTTCGATGCCCAGGTCGGTCGTCTTGGCGATCTGACGCTCAAACTGATTTCCCCCGATGGCACCCAGAGTGTTCTGCTCAACMGTCRGGGCAAGGTCCCGGACGGCATGCCGGGCGCGAGTGCGAGTGATGTCGGTAGCACGCAGTCCGGCGCGTTCAAGTACACCTTCATGTCGACCCATGACTTCGGCGAACGCTCGGCTGGCAACTGGACGTTGCAGGTGACGGATTCGGCTTCCGGTCTGCCTGTCACGCTCAACAGCTGGTCGCTGCGTTTGTATGGCAGCAAGGCCAGCCCGGACGACACCTATTTCTATACCGATGAATACATCAAGTCGGTGGCCGCGAACGCCAATCGTGGGGTGCTCGATGATGCCGTCAATGGTGTAGCGGGCGGGCGCAATACCCTCAATGCCGCAGCTGTTTCGGGGGATACCTCGGTCAATCTGCTGACCGGTGTCGCCAGCATCGACGGCGCGGCGTTGACGGTGAAAAATCCATCGAGCATTCAGAACATCGTCACTGGCGATGGCAACGACACGCTGGTCGCCGGTGCGGCGGATGCCTTGCTCGATGGCGGGCGGGGCAATAACAATCTGG
>NZ_JBFTLU010000465.1:0-3434 GCF_056396605.1 Pseudomonas sp. 05T35 | reverse complement strand
CTTCGTCGGGGCTGCGCTACATCGTCAACCCGCCGGGCGTTACGGCCACGGTGCACCAGCATCTGGACATCGGTCAGGGCGAGGTCGACTGGGAAGCGTTCTTCAGCACCCTGCGCGAGATCAAGTTCGACGGCATCGCCACGGTCTCGGTGTTCGCCTGGGAAGATCGCCCGGACGAGTCCAACCGGATGATGCTGGAGCGGGTCAAAAGCGAACTCTGCCGCTGACGCCTTGCGCAAATCCTGTGGGAGCGAGCCTGCTCGCGATGCAGGCAATGCGGTTTATCAGAGGCACCGCGTTGATCCCATCGCGAGCAGGCTCGCTCCCACAAGGGCCATGCACATCCGGTAGTTATCTATAAGGAAAGCTTCATGCGAATCGGACTTGTCGGTTACGGCCACGGTGGCCGGTTTTTTCATGCGCCGCTGATCAGCAGCTTGCCAGCGGCGACTTTTGTCGGCGTGGTGACGCGTTCCCCCGAGCGCCGTCAGCTATTGGCGACTGAATACCCCCGCGTCCCGGCGTTCGACAACATTGGCCAATTGGTGGAAGCCAGGGTCGATGTGCTGGTGATTTCCACCACACTGGAGGGTCGAGCGGCGCTGGTACTCGAAGCGATTGAACACGGAGTAGCGGTGGTCTGCGACAAACCCTTCGCCGCCGATGCTCAACAGGCCGAAGCACTGGTGACCGCTGCCGAGCAGCGCAAGGTCCCGCTCAGCGTTTATCAAAACCGGCGCTGGGATTCGGACTTCCTTACGGTACGCAAACTCATCGACTCCGGTGCGCTGGGACAAGTCACCCGCTTTGAATCCAGCGTAGAACGCTATTCGCCACAGTCGGTGGGCAAGGGCAGCGGCGGCGGGTTCCTGCGCGATCTGGGCAGTCATCTGGTGGATCAGGCGCTGCAACTGTTCGGGCCGGTGAAACGGGTTTACGCCGAGCTGGACTACCTCAATCAGGAGCAGCTTTTCGACAACGGCTTTTTCCTCTCGCTGACCCATGCCAACGGCGTGATCTCGCACTTGAGCGGCAGTTGCCTGCAAAACAATCCCGGGCCGCGTTTTCGGGTCAACGGCACGGCGGGTTGCTACAGCGTCGACGGTCTGGACGGACAAGAGGCCCTGGCGCTGACCGGGCTGACACCAGCATCCGAAGGTGATCGCTGGGGCGTTGAAGAGCATCGACGCTGGGGCTGGTTCGAGCACGGTGAAGAGCGCGAGCGGGTTCCGTCTGAGCGCGGTTGCTGGAATCAGTTCTATTTACAGCTGCAAACCGCGTTGCAAGGCGCTGGCCCACTGCCGGTCGAGGCCCGTGATGCACTGGCGACCACCCGCATTCTAGACGCCGCACGGCTGAGTTTCGAACGCCGTCAGGTGGTTGAAATGAAGCCTGCGTGTGGGCATGGAATAAAATTAGAATAAAATTCTAAAATGAGTTGATATGGAAATTAAATTCCAATAAAGTCGTTTCCAGGTTGCCGACTATCAACGTCCCGATCGACCTCAAGTCAGCCTTGAGTGCGGGGAGGGCGAAACAAAAACAAGAAACAACGATAGGTACCGTCGATGAAAACCTTCAGCTCTGCTCTGCACGTTTTACGTAGCGCGTTCCTGCCTCGTGTTCAAACCCTTTCCCTTTCCGGTTGCCTTTGCGTTGAACGCAAGGGCGCCTTGGTGTGCTGCATTCCCGGTGCACCGATCGTTCGCTTGCCTACTCACTGAATTCGTCCTGCGCCTTATCCATAAAACCTACAAGAATGTGGAGAAAGACTTTTCATGAAGACCAAGATCCGTTTCGCCTCGCTTGCCCTGTCCCTGATGCTTGCCAGCGGCGCTGCACTCGCTGACCTGAGGATTGGCGTCAGCATGTCCCAGTTCGATGACACCTGGTTGACCTACTTGCGCGAATCCATGGACAAGCAAGCCAAGTCCATGCCCGATGGCGTCAAACTGCAGTTCGAAGACGCCCGCAGCGACGTGGTCAAGCAACTGAGCCAGGTCGAAAGTTTCATCAGCCAGAAAGTCGACGCCATCGTGGTGAATCCGGTGGATACCGCCGCGACCAGAAAAATCACCGAAGCGGCGGTCAAGGCCGGGATTCCGCTGGTCTACGTCAACCGTCGTCCGGATGACCTGAACCTGCCCAAAGGCGTGATTACCGTGGCCTCCAATGATCTGGAAGCCGGCCAGATGCAGATGCAGTACCTCGCCGAAAAAATGAAAGGCAAGGGTGACATCGTGATCCTGCTCGGCGACCTCGCCAACAACTCCACCACCAACCGCACCAAAGGCGTCAAAGAGGTGCTGGCCAAATACCCGGGCATYAAGATCGACCAGGAACAKACCGGTACCTGGTCGCGTGATAAAGGCATGACGCTGGTCAACGACTGGCTGACCCAGGGCCGCAAATTCGACGCCATCGTCTCCAATAACGATGAGATGGCCATCGGCGCGGCCATGGCCTTGAAACAGGCCGGCGTGGAAAAGGGTAGTGTGTTGATCGCCGGTGTCGACGGTACTCCCGACGGCCTGCGCGCCGTGAAGAAAGGCGATCTGGCGGTCTCGGTGTTCCAGGACGCCAATGGCCAGGCTGTCGACTCCATCGACGCCGCCGTGAAGATGGCCAGGAACGAACCGGTCGAGCAAGCCGTGTGGGTGCCGTATCGCTTGATCACTCCGGAAAACGTTGATCAGTTCAAATAGTCAGTCCGTTCAAAAACAACAATAAGCACGCAAGGTGGCATTGCCAACCTTGCTGATGGAGTACCTGATCATGTTCGCTTCAGCGACTGCTTCGAGCATCCCGTTGGTGGGTGTCCAGCCAAACGCCGTACCTGTCGATGAGCCGTACCTGCTGGAGATCGTCAACGTCAGCAAGGGTTTTCCCGGTGTGGTGGCCTTGTCCGATGTCCAGCTGCGGGTGCGTCCGGGTTCGGTGCTGGCGTTGATGGGCGAGAATGGCGCCGGCAAATCCACCCTGATGAAAATCATCGCCGGCATCTATCAGCCGGACGCCGGTGAGCTGCGTCTACGCGGTAAACCGGTGACCTTCGATACACCGCTGGCAGCCTTGCAGGCCGGGATCGCGATGATCCACCAGGAACTCAACCTGATGCCKCACATGAGCRTCGCCGAGAACATCTGGATCGGTCGCGAGCAGCTCAACGGTTTCCACATGATCGACCACCGGGAAATGCACCGCTGCACCGCGCAATTGCTGRAGCGRCTGCGGATCAACCTCGACCCGGAAGAACAGGTCGGCAACTTGAGCATCGCCGAGCGGCAGATGGTCGAGATCGCCAARGCRGTGTCCTACGACTCSGACATCCTGATCATGGACGAACCGACCTCGGCGATTACCGACAAGGAGGTCGCCCACCTGTTCTCGATCATTGCCGACCTCAAGGCCCAGGGTAAGGGCATCATCTATAT
>NZ_JBFTLU010000464.1:0-3446 GCF_056396605.1 Pseudomonas sp. 05T35 | reverse complement strand
GTCCCTGTCTTTCGCCATGAAGAGGGAAACTCACCATGACTAGCGTTCAGGTCGGTCTTCTTATGCTGTTCACCATCAGTGCTTTTGGCTTTATCACGCTGACGATCGACGTGCTGCGAGCGCGGCGAATCAGTAAAGACAAATAGTGCAAATGCCGAGTGGCGGCGGCGCTTGAATGCGCCGCCTCTCAACCCGTTCAGGCCGTTTTGAGCGGTACCCAGATTTCCAGCACACCGGTATTGAGCTTTGGGTTGAAGTCGTCGCTGTAGCGCTCGAACTCCGGAGCATCGGCAGCCTCGTAACCCGACGCTGGCAGCCAGGTTTTCCAGATGTACTGAAAGGTTTGCGGTAGGGTGTCCAGCGCACCTTCGTGCTTGAACACCGCATAGTGCTGAGGCTGTATTTCGATCCAGCGGTAGAGTTCGGGCAGGTCATCGAGCTTGCTGATTTCGACACCCGCGATGTACTCAAACCCACCTTTACCATCCGGGTTGCAGCAGACGCCGTAGGTGACCTCCCCAACCTGCCCTGGAACGTTACCGATGTGCGGTACGAATTTCTCCCAGAGTTTGGGAATACCTTCAGTGGTGTCCGCACTAAACCGCCCGCCAAGTCCGGCGATCAGCAGAAAGTGCCCCGCTTCGAAGCGCGGCTCAGCGAGTTCGCCCTTTTTTGGATCATCCATGAATCAACTCCTGCAACTGAAGGTGGGTTCGGCTGCAAGTATAGAAGCCAAACCGGATTCCCCCAGTCAAAGGCCCGGAAGTTCTGCTACCGCCGCCGGAAGGATAAATTCCTGATAGCCAGAAACGATCACGTAGACTGCGAAATAACAGAAGATCGCTGCAGATGCGAGGTAAGAGTAGCGCAGCAGCTTGTCACCCAAGAGTTTGCCGCCCTGGGTCGCCGCCAGGCACAGGGCAACGCACCACAACAGCCCGGCGCAAAAGAACCCTGCCAGAAACAGTGCGGCATTGCTCAGGCTACCGCCCCCGGAACGGGCAATCAGCGTACCGCCGACCGCGGCGAACCAGAGAATCGCACTGGGCGACGACATTGCCAGAAAAATCCCACGGAAAAACTCCCGTCGATGGGARCCGGCACTGACCTCACCGGCCTCCGCCAACACGGCGCTGTGATAAATCGCCGAATAAATCATCTTCGCCGCGAAGTACAGCAGCAGCGCCGAACCACCGACCCACAACACCCAGMGCACCGCCGAATACTGCAACAGCACCGTCATGCCGGCCAGCGCCAGCACCGCGTATACCAGGTCGCCGACACAGGTGCCGAGCCCCAACGCAAACCCTTGGAAATACCCACGTTGCATGGCCAGTGTGATCATCGCAATGTTGGCCACGCCGATGTCCAGGCACAGTGAAAGACTCAGCAAAAAGCCGCTGGAAAACTCCATTTTTCATCCCGTTTAAAAGTAGTTGTTGAGTAAATGCCAACTTTTGCAAGAAGCATGCGCGCACTGATTGAGAGCGAAAACTTGCGCATGCGATCAACCGCGTAGTGAAAAATAGTTGAACCTCGCCACTAGACAATCGGCCATAAGCGCCCTTATCTTCCGCCACAGGCCACCGCAGTGGCCAGCGTCGCTCGGACGGTTCCGGGCGCTTACGTTATCGAGGCAACAATGGCCGAACAAGGTTCGCCGCGCCGCTTTGCGCGCATAGATCGACTCCCCCCTTACGTATTCAATATCACTGCCGAGCTGAAGATGGCTGCGCGTCGTCGTGGCGAAGACATCATCGACTTGAGCATGGGTAATCCCGACGGCGCCACTCCGCCACACATCGTGGAGAAACTGGTGACCGTCGCCCAGCGCGAAGACACCCACGGCTACTCCACCTCCAAGGGTATTCCGCGTCTGCGCCGGGCGATTTCCAATTGGTACAAGGATCGCTACCAGGTCGACATCGACCCGGAAAGCGAAGCCATTGTCACCATCGGCTCCAAGGAAGGCCTGGCGCACTTGATGCTCGCCACCCTCGATCAGGGCGACACGGTGTTGGTGCCGAACCCGAGCTACCCGATCCACATCTACGGCGCGGTGATTGCCGGCGCACAAGTGCGCTCGGTGCCGCTGATCCCCGGCGTGGACTTTTTCGCCGAGCTGGAACGGGCCATTCGCGGCTCGATTCCGAAGCCGAAGATGATGATTCTCGGTTTCCCGTCCAACCCGACTGCACAGTGCGTCGAACTGGACTTTTTCGAGCGGGTGATCGCCCTCGCCAAACAATATGACGTGCTGGTGGTGCATGACCTGGCCTACGCCGACATCGTCTACGACGGCTGGAAAGCCCCGTCGATCATGCAGGTGCCGGGCGCCAAGGACATTGCGGTGGAGTTTTTCACCCTGTCCAAGAGCTACAACATGGCCGGCTGGCGGATCGGTTTCATGGTCGGCAACCCGGAACTGGTCAACGCCCTGGCACGGATCAAGAGCTACCACGACTACGGCACTTTCACCCCGCTGCAAGTGGCGGCCATCGCCGCGCTGGAAGGTGATCAACAGTGCGTCAAAGACATCGCCGAGCAGTATCGGCAACGGCGCAACGTGCTGGTCAAAGGCCTGCATGAACTGGGCTGGATGGTCGAAAACCCGAAAGCCTCGATGTACGTCTGGGCCAAGATCCCTGAGGCCTACGCGCATATGGGCTCGCTGGAGTTCGCCAAGAAACTGCTGGCCGAGGCCAAGGTCTGTGTGTCGCCGGGGGTTGGGTTTGGTGAATACGGCGATGACCATGTGCGTTTCGCACTGATCGAAAACCAGGACCGGATTCGTCAGGCGGTACGCGGGATTCGCGGGATGTTCCGGGCGGATGCGGCGGCGGGTTGATTTCGCGGCTTTCTAAACGGAATAGGAAATGCCCCTGTGAGAGTGTTGTGCTCACAGGGGCATTTTCGTATCGGGGAGTTGATCGCTAGCGTTATGGCAGTAAAGCAGTCGCGCCTTTGTAGTAGAAAGGTGTCATGTCGATAATTGCCGTACCTTTAAGAGGACGCCCACACCCTTCACAGGCGGCGTTGTTCAGTAGGCCGTTGTCATAATCGACCATCCAACTGAATAGCCCCGCGAGATTCCATTTTTTCACATACTCGCCTTTGGCCTTGACCGTGCGAGGCGTATCGGCGGAAATGAACAATTTAGTAGTCGGATTGTAGAGAAAGTCGGCATCGGCCTTGTCGTCGGTGTACAAGATGAAGCCATTGAGCTGGGTCTTATTCTCCAAGTCCAGATAGTTGTAAATCATATCTGGGAGTTCGATTACGCCACTTTCAAAAGAACCTTGCGTGTCAGTACCGACATGTGGGGCGTATGTCCCAATCAAAGGGGTAACACTTGTCAGCATTGCCTGTTGCGCATTTCGACTGTAGCCCGCGTATCCCAAACAGATTTTTCTCGAATCAACACCCAGCCCCAGCAAGTACTGCAC
>NZ_JBFTLU010000463.1:0-3460 GCF_056396605.1 Pseudomonas sp. 05T35 | reverse complement strand
AACCAAGCGTTAACGCTGACGGTCGATCTGGAAACCGGGATGCGGGGTTTTCTGTTGTCCGGTGACGAGCACTTTCTCGATCCCTACGAAACGGCCAAACCGAGGATCATCGCTGCGCTCAAGACCTTGCAGGAACTGACGGCCGATAACCCGCCACAGGTTGATCGCCTGCGCAGGCTCGAGGCGTTGCAGGTCGAGTGGAACGATTACGCGCAGACCATGATCGATTTGCAGCATCGCAGCGGTGATTACCGAGCAGCGGTGCAATCCGGCCGCGGTAAGCGACTGACTGATGAAATCCGCAAGCAGTACGAAGATGTCATCGACATGGAGCAACAGTTGCGTATCACGCGCAACGAAGAGGTTCGACGCACGACGATCTGGAGCATTTCCCTGTATCTGCTGTTGGTGGCCGGTATCAGTGGTTTGCTGGCCTACGTCGGCCGTCGCGATTTGCTCAGTCTGTCGAAAAAGTACAGCGCCAACCTCGCGGCGCAACAGAACAGCGCGCAACGGCTGGAACAACAAGCCTGGCTGCGCAATGGCCAGACCGAATTGGCGGAGCAGGTGCTTGGGCAACTGACGTTAAATCGGTTGGGCCGCAATATTCTGCAGTTTTGCGCGCAATACCTCGGCAGCGCCGTCGGCGCGATGTACGTCAAAGAAGAGCACGGAGGCCTCGCGCGCATTGCCTCTTATGGTTTCTCCCGCGAGCAGGAAGGGCGCGAGCAAGCGATTGACAGTGGCGAGGGCATTACTGGCCAAGTGGCACAGCAAGGCCGGCTGATTCGTCTGGATGAAGTACCCACCGGCTATTTCAAAGTCAGCTCCGGGTTGGGTGAGGGCGTGCCGTGCAGTGTGCTGGTGGTGCCGACCCGTGATGACGATCGGGTCAACGGTGTCATCGAACTGGGGTTTCTACGTGCCCTGACCGAGCGCGATGTCGAGTTGCTGGAGCTGATCGCCGGGAATATCGGCACCTCCATCGAAGCGGCGCGTTATCGCCAACGATTGCAGGAAGTACTCGCCCAAACCCAGCAACTCAATGAAGAGTTGCAGGTGCAGCAAGAAGAACTGAAGACGGCCAACGAAGAGCTGGAAGAACAGTCGCGKGTGCTCAAGGAGTCGCAGTGGCAGCTGGAGGCCCAGCAGGCCGAGCTTGAGCAGACCAACGAACAGCTCGCCGAACAGCGCGATGCAATGGATCGCAAGAACGGTGAGTTGAACCAGGTCCAGGTACAACTTGAAGAGCGTGCGCAAGAGTTGCAGCGCTCCAGCCAGTACAAATCCGAATTCCTCGCCAACATGTCCCACGAACTGCGCACGCCGCTGAACAGTTCGTTGATTCTCGCCAGGTTGCTGGCAGAGAACCCACAACAAAATCTCAGCGCTGAACAGGTGACATTCGCCGAGTCGATCTACTCGGCCGGCAACGATTTGCTCAACCTGATCAACGACATTCTGGATATTTCCAAGGTCGAGGCCGGCAAGCTTGAAATACGCCCGGAGAACACCAGTGTCGCGCGCTTGGTCGATGGCTTGCGCGGCATGTTTGAGCCGTTGGCAACGCACAAACACCTGGCGTTCAACGTCGAACTGCAAGCGGATGTGCCGTTGATGATGTTCACCGATCGTCAGCGTCTGGAGCAGGTGCTGAAGAACCTGTTGTCGAACGCTATCAAGTTTACCGAGAGGGGTAGCGTCAGCCTGACGGTCACCAGGCAGCCGGGCGAGGGCATTGGGTTTATCGTTTGTGACTCGGGCATCGGTATTGCCAGCGATCAGCAGGAAAGTATTTTCGAGGCCTTCCGTCAGGCCGATGGCAGTACGAACCGTCGTTACGGTGGCACGGGGCTGGGCTTGTCGATTTCGCGTGACCTGGCAGCGTTGCTCGGCGGCTCGATCAGCGTCATCAGCGAACCGGGGCAGGGCAGCTCATTCACGCTGGTGTTGCCTGTGCAGTATGTCGACCTTGGCGATGAGCCGCGTGAGCTGCTGAAGATCGTACCGGTCGTCGCCGCTCCCAAGGTGACTGCCGCGCCTGCGCCGCTGATCGTCGAAGCGAAGATTCCGCGCTTTGCGGATGACCGTGACAAGGCGCCGTTCACTCGCCGTTGCATGCTGGTAGTGGAAGATGAAGTGAACTTTGCACACATCCTCTTCGACCTGGCCCACGAGCTGGGCTATCAATGCCTGGTGGCTCACGGTGCCGACGAAGGTTACGACCTGGCGACACGCTTCATGCCGGATGCGATCCTGCTGGACATGCGCCTGCCGGACCATTCGGGGCTGACGGTGTTGCAGCGCCTGAAAGAGCATGCCGAAACCCGGCACATCCCGGTTCACGTGATTTCCGTCGAGGACCGCGTCGAGGCCGCCATGCACATGGGCGCCATCGGTTATGCGCTCAAGCCGACCACCCGCGAAGAGCTCAAGGACGTCTTCGCACGACTGGAAGCCAAATTGACGCAAAAGGTCAAACGCGTGCTGCTGGTGGAGGACGATGACCTGCAACGCGACAGCATTGCCCGGCTGATCGGTGACGATGACATCGAGATCACCGCTGTCGGCCTGGCCCAGGAAGCATTGGACCTGCTGCGCGAGACGATCTATGACTGCATGATCATCGACCTGAAACTGCCGGACATGCTCGGCAATGACTTGCTCAAGCGCATGTCCACCGAAGATATCTGCTCGTTCCCGCCCGTGATCGTCTATACCGGGCGTAACCTGACCCGTGATGAAGAGGCGGACCTGCGCAAGTATTCACGCTCGATCATCATCAAGGGCGCACGCTCGCCAGAGCGCCTGCTCGACGAGRTGACGCTCTTTCTGCACAAAGTCGAATCGCGGTTATCCCATGAGCGGCAAACGATGCTCAAGACTGCCCGCAGCCGCGACCGGGTCTTCGAAGGCCGCAAGGTGCTGTTGGTGGATGATGATGTGCGCAATATCTTTGCCCTCACCAGCGCGCTGGAGCACAAGGGCGCTATCGTGGTGATTGGCCGTAACGGTCGTGAAGCGATCGAGAGACTCAATGAGGTGGATGACATCGACCTGGTGCTGATGGACGTGATGATGCCGGAGATGGACGGTTTCGAAGCCACCCTCGAGATCCGCAAGGACCCGCGCTGGCGCAAGCTGCCGATCATCGCGGTGACGGCCAAGGCGATGAAGGACGATCAGGAGCGCTGCCTGCAAGCAGGCTCCAACGATTACCTGGCCAAACCCATCGACCTGGACCGCCTGTTCTCGCTGATTCGCGTGTGGTTGCCGAAGATGGAACGTATCTAAGTGGAGAACAATATCGACATCGAGCTGCGGTTGCTGGTCGAAGCTATCTACCTGAAATACAGCTACGACTTTCGTGATTACTCCGGCGCTTCGATCAAGCGTCGGGTCAATCACGCCTTGCATCAGTTCGAATGCAAGAGCATTTCCGCGCTACAGGAGCGGGTGC
>NZ_JBFTLU010000462.1:0-3466 GCF_056396605.1 Pseudomonas sp. 05T35 | reverse complement strand
CGCCTGGCGTGGCGTTGGGCGATGCGGTGATTTTGCTCAACCAGGCGAAGAACGACATCGGCATGCCGGCCTCGGTCAATGGCAATTTCCAGGGCGCGGCCCAGGCGTTCCAGAGTTCACTGGCCAGCCAGCCGTGGCTGATTCTGGCGGCGCTGGTGGCGGTGTACATCATTCTTGGCGTGCTCTATGAGAGCTTCGTGCACCCACTGACCATCATCTCGACCTTGCCTTCGGCCGGTCTCGGCGCCTTGATATTGCTGTGGATCCTCGGCCAGGACTTCTCGATCATGGCGTTGATCGGCCTGGTGCTGCTGATCGGTATCGTCAAGAAGAACGGCATCCTGATGATCGACTTCGCCCTCGACGCCCAGCGCAATCGCGGGCTGTCCCCGCAAGAGGCGATTTTCGAGGCATGCCTCACGCGGTTCCGGCCGATCATGATGACCACCCTCGCCGCCCTGCTCGGCGCCCTGCCGCTGATGCTCGGCTACGGCACCGGTGCCGAACTGCGCCAACCACTGGGGATCGCGGTGGTCGGCGGCTTGCTGGTCAGCCAGGCGCTGACGCTGTTTACCACGCCAGTCATATACTTATGGCTTGAGCGGGTGTTCCATCGCTCCACACCAGCGCCTGCGCTGGCGACTACACACTGAGGCGGGTCATGCGCGTTCTGATTATCGAAGACGAAGAGAAAACCGCGGATTATCTGTACCGCGGCCTGACCGAACAGGGTTACACCGTGGACCGGGCGCCGGACGGCGTCGAAGGTTTGCACCTGGCGCTCGAAAACGATTACGCGGTGATCATCCTCGACGTGATGCTGCCGGGTCTCGACGGCTACGGCGTGCTGCGCGCCCTGCGTGCCCGCAAACAGACCCCGGTGATCATGCTGACCGCCCGCGAGCGTGTCGAAGACCGGATCAAAGGCCTACGCGATGGYGCCGACGATTATCTGGGCAAACCCTTTTCGTTTCTCGAACTGGTCGCCCGCCTGCAAGCGCTGACCCGCCGTAGCGGTGGCCACGAGCCGGTGCAAGTGACCATTGCCGACCTGTGGATTGACTTGATCAGCCGCAAGGCCACCCGTGCCGGTACGCGGCTGGACCTGACCGCCAAGGAGTTCTCGCTGCTCAGCGTGCTGGCCCGGCGTCAGGGTGAAATTCTCTCGAAAACCGCGATTGCCGAGATGGTCTGGGACATCAATTTCGACAGCGACGCCAACGTCGTCGAAGTTGCGATCAAGCGTCTGCGGGCGAAAATCGACGGGCCGTTCGAAGAGAAACTGCTGCACACCATTCGCGGCATGGGCTATGTGCTGGAGAGCCGCAGTGCCTCGTAATTCAATCGCCCTGCGCCTGAGCGGCATGTTCACGCTGGTGGCGGCGCTGGTATTTCTGTTGATCGGCTGGGCGCTGTATCAACAGGTCGAAAAAGGCCTGGCGCTGTTGCCGGCAGCCGAACTGGATGCGCGTTACAGCGTGCTCGAATCCACGGTCGGGCGCTTCGGTACGCCAGAGCACTGGGTGAAGATCAACAACAAACTCAACCTGCTTGGCGAAGAGGACAAGCGCATCAGTTTCTGGATCATCAGCGGCGATGCCAACTACGAATACGGCAACATCACCCCGCAGATCCGTGCCTTGGCGCAAGGGCCAACCGGCAAGCGCGACGTACAACTGCCGGGTCAACCCTATCCGATGAAAGTGCTGGTCAGCCAGTTTCCGGCCAAGGACCAGCGTCCACCGCTGCGCTTCATGATCGGCATCGACACGCAAACCTTCTATGAGACCCAGCATCACTTGCTGATCGCCTTGATCAGCCTGGCAATCATCGGTGTGCTGCTGGCCTCGGCGCTGGGTTACTGGGTGGCGCGAATCGGCCTCAAACCGTTGATCAAGTTGTCGCAGGAAGCTCAACGACTGGCACCGCCGTTGCTGTCCTCACGACTGCAACTGTCGCCGCTGCCGCCAGAACTCAATCAGTTCGTCAGCTCGTTCAACTCGACGCTGGAGCGGGTCGAACAAGCCTACACGCGACTTGAATCGTTCAATGCCGATGTCGCCCACGAACTGCGCTCGCCGCTGACCAACCTGATCGGCCAGACCCAGGTTGCCCTGACCCGTGGGCGCTCGGCGGAGCACTACTTCGAAGTGCTGCAATCGAACCTCGAAGAACTCGAACGGCTGCGCTCGATCATCAACGACATGCTGTTTCTGGCCAGCGCCGACCAGGGCAGCAAGGCCACCAAACTGACCACCACCTCGCTTGCGGACGAAGTCGCCACCACCCTGGACTACCTGGATTTCATCCTTGAGGACGCGCAGGTCAAGGTTCAGGTCAGCGGCGATGCCCAGGTGCAGATCGAAATCGCGCACCTGCGCCGGGCGTTGATCAATCTGCTGAACAACGCGGTGCAGCACACGGCTCCMGGCCAGGTCATCCGGGTGAAGATCGATGTTCAGGAACATCAGGTCAGTATCGGCGTCGCCAACCCCGGCGAGCCCATCGCCAGCGAACACTTGCCGCGCTTGTTCGAGCGTTTCTACCGGGTCGACGCCTCGCGCAGCAACAGCGGCGCCAACCATGGCCTCGGGCTGGCCATCGTCAAGGCGATTGCGCTGATGCACGGCGGCAATGTGTTTGTGCGCAGCGATAACGGCGTGAATACGTTCGGAATCTATTTGCCGATTTGATTCCCCCACTGCTACATCCCCCCCTGTAGCAGCTGGCGCAGCCTGCGTTCGGCTCGGTCCGCGTTCGGGCGCAGCAGTCGTGAAATCATGCGCTGCGGTTTTTCAGGTAATCCGTGTAGACAGGATTTACGACCGCTGCGCGGCCGAACGCAGCCTTCGGCAGCTGCTACAGGTATTTGCAGCCCCACCTACTGTTGCTCTTGATGCAACAGTCCTTTATGCAATCCGCTCTTTTTCCCACCCCCCAAGACCTTTACCTTGGCCACACCAAACAGCACTTGCCAAGCAAGAAGGTTTTCAAGATGTCCAACAGTATGGGTATTGCCAGCGCTTTCGTTTTGTCGTCCTTGTTGTTGTCTCCCTTTGCCATGGCTGAAGAGTCGCCGGCATTTGTCGCGCATAATGCCGCACGCGCCGCAGCCTTCGACAAGTCCCAGGCTGAACTGACCGCAAAAGCACAGAAACCCGAGCAAACCCGTCAAACATCGGCTGATCAGTCTCAACCACAGGTTGGAAAAGACAGCTGATCGGCAACACCACTCAGTTTCCCTCGACACTTCTCAGGGCTCTTTCCCTTGAGAAGTTGTCTTCAAGCCGCTGCTATCAGCGGCTTTTTTTCGTTGTGTATTTGTCAGGCATTCCTTCGTTATTACCCAATAAGAAATACCCGGATTATTAACTATAACAACGCTTGTTATTGACCCAAGGAGCTGTATCCCGCGTGAGCATCACCCTCAAACTCAGTCCGCTGTTCATTGCAATGGCCGCAACCT
>NZ_JBFTLU010000461.1:0-3506 GCF_056396605.1 Pseudomonas sp. 05T35 | reverse complement strand
GAGCCTGCTCGCGATGACGTCCATCCAGACACTACATCTGTTGAATCTTGGCCAAACCAGTCACGCAACTTGAAAGCTTTGACCATTGTCCCGCGCCGCCCGCGGAGCGAGTATTTCCTGGATTTTTACGGTTCCCCCCAACCTAATAAAAATACAGAGGGACTCTGGCAATGCGCGATTACCTGTCTGCGACTTCACAGTTCAACTATCAGCACACCGTCGATGCTGCGCTCAGCGGCTCGTTGACCGCACTCAACGCCTGCATTGAATGTTGCGACCGTCATGCGATACCCGGGCGCATTGCCTTGTTCTGGGAGGGGCGCGACGGTGCCAGCGCCACGTACACTTTCAGCGAGCTGCAGGACAAAGCTGCGCGCTTTGCCAATTTCCTGCTGGCTCAAGGCGTGAAGAAGGGCGACAAGGTCGCCGGCCTGTTGCCACGCAACGTTGAATTGCTGATTGTGGTGTTCGCCACCTGGCGCATCGGCGCGGTCTATCAGCCGCTGTTTACCGCCTTCGGCCCGAAAGCCATCGAACACCGTCTCAACAGTTCCGGCGCCGCCGTGGTGGTGACCGACGCGGTCAATCGTCCAAAGCTCAATGACGTTGCCGACTGCCCGACCATCGTCACTGTCGGCGGCCCGAAAGGCCAGGGCATCGTGCGTGGCGATTTCAGCTTCTGGGCCGAACTGCCCAACTATTCCGCTCAATGCGAACCCGTGCTGCTGGACGGCGAAGACCCGTTCCTGCTGATGTTCACCTCGGGCACCACCGGCCCGTCGAAAGCCCTGTCGGTACCGCTCAAGGCCATCGTTGCGTTCCAGAGCTACACCCGCGACGCGGTGGACCTGCGTCCTGAAGATGCGTTCTGGAATGTCGCCGATCCGGGTTGGGCCTATGGCATTTACTTCGGCGTGACCGGACCGTTGTCCATGGGCCATCCGATCACCTTTTACGATGGCCCGTTCACCCTCGAAAGCACCTGCCGGGTGATCAACAAATACGGCATCACCAATCTCACCGGTTCACCGACTGCGTACCGCTTGCTGATCGCCGGTGGGGAGGAGTTCGCCCGTTCGATCAAAGGCAAACTGCGGATTGTCAGCAGCGCCGGCGAACCGTTGAACCCGGAAGTGATCCGCTGGTTCGCCGACAACCTCGGCGTGGTCATCCACGACCATTACGGCCAGACCGAACTCGGCATGGTGCTGTGCAACCACCATGGCCTTGAACATCCGGTGCATGTCGGTGCGGCAGGGTTTGCCTCGCCTGGCCACCGGATCGTGGTGCTGGATGAGGCCTGCAACGAACTGTCGGTCGGTCAGCCGGGAATCCTCGCCATCGACCGCACGCAATCGCCGATGTGCTGGTTTGCCGGTTACGAAGGTGCGCCGACCAAGGCTTTCGTCGGTAACTATTACCTGAGTGGCGATACCGTCGAGCTCAACCCGGACGGCAGCATCAGCTTCGTCGGCCGCAGTGACGACGTGATCACTACCTCCGGCTACCGGGTCGGCCCGTTCGACGTGGAGAGTGCGTTGATCGAACACCCCGCCGTGGTTGAAGCAGCGGTGATCGGCAAGCCGGATCCGGAACGCACCGAACTGGTGAAAGCCTTCGTGGTGCTCAGCGCGCAATACCGTGCGTCCCCTGAGCTTGTCGAGGAACTGCGTCAACACGTGCGCAAGCGTCTGGCGGCGCACTCATACCCGCGTGAAATCGAATTTGTCAGCGAATTGCCGAAAACCCCAAGCGGCAAATTGCAGCGCTTTATCTTGCGCAACCAGGAAATCGCCAAGGCTCAAGAGGCCACGGCGAAGAACGTTTCAGCTTGAATCCAAGGAAACAATGATGCAGATCGAAAACAAGGTTTTTCTCGTCACAGGCGGTGCGTCGGGCCTGGGCGCGGCCACGGCTGAAATGCTGGTGGGTGCCGGTGCCAAAGTCATGCTGGTGGACCTGAATGCCGAAGCCGTCGCGGCCCAGGCAAAACGGCTCGGCGCGCATTGCGTCGTCGCGGACATCAGCCAGGAAGCGGCGGCAGAAGCCGCGGTGCAGGCAGCGGTCGCAGCCTTTGGTGGCCTGCACGGGCTGGTCAACTGTGCCGGCGTGGTCCGTGGCGAGAAAATCCTCGGCAAGAACGGTCCGCACGCGTTGGCCAGTTTCAGCCAGGTGATCAACGTCAACCTGATCGGCAGTTTCAACATGCTGCGCCTGGCGGCTGCGGCGATTGCCGAAACAGAAGCCAATGAAGACGGCGAGCGCGGGGTGATCATCAACACCGCTTCGGTGGCGGCCTTCGACGGCYAGATCGGCCAGGCCGCCTACGCTGCCTCCAAAGGCGCGATTGCCAGCCTGACCTTGCCTGCCGCCCGTGAACTGGCGCGCTACGGCATCCGGGTGATGACCATCGCCCCAGGCATCTTCGAAACGCCGATGATGGCCGGCATGACCCAGGAGGTTCGCGACTCGCTGGCCGCTGGCGTGCCGTTCCCGCCACGCCTTGGCAAACCGGTTGAGTACGCCGCGCTGGTCAGGCATATCATAGAAAACAGCATGCTCAACGGCGAGGTGATCCGTCTCGACGGTGCCTTGCGTATGGCCGCCAAATAAGGAGTATTTGTCATGACAATGTCCCACGATCCAATCGTTATCGTCAGCGCCGTCCGCACCCCGATGGGTGGTTTTCAAGGTGAACTGAAAAGCCTCAGCGCGCCACAACTGGGCGCTGCTGCGATCCGCGCCGCCGTTGAGCGTGCCGGTGTGGCCGCCGACGCGGTAGAAGAAGTGCTGTTCGGTTGCGTGCTGTCCGCTGGCCTCGGCCAGGCCCCGGCCCGCCAGGCTGCACTGGGCGCCGGGCTGGACAAATCGACCCGTTGCACCACTCTGAACAAAATGTGCGGTTCGGGCATGGAAGCCGCCATCCTGGCCCACGATATGCTGCTGGCCGGCAGTGCCGACGTGGTGGTTGCTGGCGGGATGGAAAGCATGTCCAACGCGCCTTACCTGCTGGACCGCGCTCGCAGCGGTTACCGCATGGGCCACGGCAAAGTGCTGGACCACATGTTCCTCGACGGTCTTGAAGACGCCTACGACAAGGGCCGCCTGATGGGCACCTTTGCCGAGGACTGCGCCGAGGCCAATGGCTTCACGCGTGAAGCGCAAGATGAGTTCGCAATCGCTTCGACCACCCGCGCACAACAGGCAATCAAGGACGGCAGCTTCAACGCCGAAATCGTCCCGTTGAAGGTCATGGTCGGCAAAGAGCAGAAGCTCATCACCGATGACGAACAACCACCGAAAGCCAAGCTGGACAAGATCGCCAGCCTGAAACCGGCATTCCGCGAAGGCGGTACGGTGACAGCGGCCAACTCCAGTTCGATTTCCGACGGCGCGGCAGCGTTGCTGTTGATGCGTCGTTCAGAAGCCGAAAAGCGTGGCCTGAAACCGCTGGCAGTGATCCACGGTCACGCAGCCTTCGCTGATACGCCGGGGTTGTTCCCGGT